>CAJXZP010000037.1 GCA_913062955.1 uncultured Flavobacteriales bacterium
CATTAAGAAAGGGGTAAGTAAAAGCGGTAAATCAGCCACCAATACCTTAATTAAAAGTACCATTTCGGGTATGGTACTGGATGTTCCCATAAAGGAAGGAAACCAAGTAATTGAATCCAATACCTTCAATGAAGGAACCACCATTGCTTCCATAGCCGACATGACCGATATGATTTTCTTAGGCAAGTTAGATGAGTCGGAAGTAGGTAAAGTAGTGCAGGGAATGGAATTGATACTGACCATTGGTGCGTTGCAAGACCTTACATTAGGAGCGGTATTAGAATACATTGCCCCTAAAGGAGTAGCCGAAAATGGAGCCATCCAATTTGAAATTAAAGCTAAAATAAATGCCGAAGATTTACAAGCCAATTTTATTAGAAGTGGCTATAGTTCCAACGCATCTATTGTGATTGAAAAAGTAGATTCTACCTTGGTGGTTAAAGAAAGTTTGGTAGAATATGTGGGCGATTCCGCTTTTGTTTATGTACAGTCTAAACCGCAAGTTTTTGATCGTACCGAAATCCAAGTCGGTTTATCAGATGGAATTATTGTACAGATCAAAGATGGCATTACAGCCAATTCGGAGTTACGTGGTCGTATAGAAATGGTGTTGGAATAAACTATTTATAAAAACCACCCGCATTCCGAGTTGCTTCATCCATCGTACGAAATTGGAAACCGGTAGCATTAATCATTTTTTGCGCACTAAATTGATTAATGGAAATAGCCGATTTTGCCGACTCTGAAGTGACTACAGGTGCTTTACGGGTAATCCAAGATTTTAATTTCTCGACCCGCCATGCCAAGTCCACCATAAATCCTTGTGCCAAAATGGTAGGGGGGTTGACTCCCAATGAATGGGCAATTTTTATAAATAAATCTTGGTATTTCAGATTTTCACCTATCAATAAAAAACGTTCTGATTCAATATTACTTTTCATCAAAATAATCATAGATTCTGCCACATCACGTACATCTACAAATGCATTTGCTCCAGAAGTATAAAATTTCAATCCCTTTTTTATCGTTCCAAACAGGGTCCCGCTTGACCGGGTTAAATCTCCGGGACCAATAATTACACACGGATTCACCATTACCGAAGAAAGTCCTTCAGCAATACCACGCCATACTTCATTCTCGGCATAATGCTTACTGATAGCGTAGTTAGATGTCACTTCTTCCTCCTCCCATTTATTGGTTTCAACCGAGAATTCGCCTTCTTTCGATTTCCCTACTGCGGCAGTAGAACTCACATAACAAAGCTTAGAAATATTCTTTATCAAACACGCATTCACTACATTAGCCGTACCTTCAATATTCATATTGTAAAGCGCCACTTTATCGTTTGGATCAAAAGAAACCAACGCTGCGGCATGATACACCAGAGACACACCTTCCATCGCTTCTTCCAAAGAAACCACATCCATGATGTCGCCAACTACCCATTCTATTTTATTGAATAATGGGGAAGAATCGTAATAATCAAATACCTTTTTTACGGCAGAGGTATCCGTAGTCGTTCTTTTCAAAGCACGTACCCTTGTCCCTTCTTTCACTAAATTCAATAGCAAATGGGTACCAATCAAACCCGAACCTCCTGTAACTAAAACCAACTTGTTTTCCATGTAAAAAAGTGTACCACAAATGTAAGGGCAAAAAGAATCCTACGCATCCAATACATTAGAATTTTGGGATCCCAATAATAAGGGGAATCCCTATGCTAATTGTCCCACTCAAGCTATAGTAGCAAATGTAGTGTTACTTAAACATAAGTAATTGAAATTTAAAGGACGTAAATGAGACATTTAGCACAGCTGAGGTGTACTTCTATTAATTCACCAATACATGCTCATAACAATTTCCATACTTTCAAAAACCCATTGATTTAGACTGTTCATTTGCCCATTCAAAACCAAATTGAATGACTAAAGGAAGTAATAAATACGCAGTGATTGGACTCGGGGTTTTTGGTAGTGCTATTGCTCGAACCCTAACCGAACGAGGGTCTGAGGTTTATGCTATCGACAACGATATTCAGAAGGTGGATCGCCTAAATGGAGTCGTTCGCCATTCGTTAGTCATGGATACCACCAACAAACGATTATTAGAAGCTCAAAACTTGGGTGAACTAGAAGCGGTGGTTGTTGCCATTGGCAAGAATTTTGAAGCGTTATTACTTACAGCGGTGCACCTGAAAGAAATGGGAGTTGAACGCATTATTGTGCGTGCCAACGGTCCGCAACAACGTACCATACTTGAACAAATAGGATTTAACGAAATCCTATCCCCCGAAACAGAGGTGGGAATAGCCGTGGCCGAAAGGTTATTGAACCCCAACCTATTATCTTCCTTGCATTTACGCGATGATTACGAAATTGACGAGATTAAAGCACCGGCTCGTACTTTGGGCAGAACGTTAGAGGAATTATCGTTACGAGAACGTTATAAATTGACGGTTATCACTATAAAACGAGAATACCGTCTCGGTGAAAATGAACACGGAAAAACTCAATATGAAAAACATATTTTAGGCGTGCCTTCTCCCGCAACCATCATTCAAAATGGAGATACCTTAATTGTTTTTGGAAAAACCTCAGATATCGAAAATTTTTCACTTTCAAATTAAAGGTAAATCCTTACATTCGCTGGTAATTCAAACCTATTTGTGCACATAGATTCGGCCAATATATTAACAAACGAAAGCGCTTTTGAAATTTTCTTTCAGGAGAATTATGCCGCTTTTTGTCGTTTTGCCAATGGATTTACCCAGGATGCAGATGATGCCGAAGAAATTGTACAAAACACGTTCGTGAAATTATGGGAAAGTCGGAAGACCTTGGTGGTAGGTGCACAACCTAAAGCCTATCTATTTACCATGATTAGAAATGCCTGTTTAAATCAAAAAAAACACATTTCGATACGGGAAGAATACAAACGACATAACGAACAAGAAATTCAAAATCATTCAGAAGAATTGGATGATGAAAATCAAAACTTACAAGACAAAATTCATACAGCGATTCAAAAAATGCCCCCACAACGAAAAAAAATATTTGAGATGAGTCGTTTTGAAGGACTGAAATACCGAGAAATTGCCGCCCATTTAAATATATCTATTAAAACCGTTGAGAACCATATGGGTAGCGCCATGAAAGATCTCCGAGTAGAGTTTAAAGACTATTTACACATCGCTTTTGTACTTTATTTTGTAGAAGGACTAGGGGAAAACATAAACTCAATTGTATTACTACTGGTACCATGATACACGACCATAAAAATATAGACGATTTGTTGCTCGCTTATTTGCTGGATGAGCTGGATAATGCGCAAGCAGATGAGGTGTCTCAATGGTTGGCCGAATCGGATGAAAATTTACAGCATTTTGAACAAATTTCGCAGGTATGGAATGCTACTAAAAATGAAAAGAGACCGGAGTTTAATGCAAAGAAAGCGTGGCGTAAAATAGCGCCAACAGTGCCTAAAACCCCATTTTATAAAACACCATTATTTCGAATTGCAGCAGCCATCATCCTTATTCTAGGTGCCGTCAACTTGCTGTTTAATGTGTCGGAAACAATACCTACCACTATCGAGGTATTTGCTTCAACTGAGGTTCTAAATGATACCTTACACGATGGTTCGGTAATCACGTTAAACCAAAATTCTAAAATTAGCTATTCCGATAATTTCAATACCCATACCCGAAAGGTAAAGCTGGAAGGGGAAGCCTTTTTTGACATTCAACGAGATCCATCCAAACCGTTTATTATTGAGTTAGATCAAAGTTCGGTGCAGGTTTTGGGTACCTCATTCAATATAAAATCAGATCCCAAAGACGAGTTGGTTAGCGTATACGTAAAATCAGGAGTGGTGTTATTTGAATACTTATCGGATAGCCAAGACAGCACCTATTTAAGCGTAAAACTATTAGCAGGAGACAAGGTAGTTTACAACAAGAAAACACATCAACTAGAGGCCGCAAACGACTCTTCTGCCGCCACAGAGATTTACTGGATCAATAAGGAATTGATTTTTGATGGAATTCGATTGGGTCAAGTTACCGGAATTCTTGAATCGGTATATGAAGTAGATATTACTATTACCGAGAAAGTAAGTGAAAACTGTTTGTTAACTGTCAATTTCCAAAACGCCAATATTGATCAAATTATGGATGTCATTGCCATGACTTTTGAATTAGAATTAGAGAAAACGGAAGGCACTTACACATTAAATGGATCCAGTTGTGAAGATATTTAGTATCCTCATCTTTTTATGTTTTTCGCTTTCGGCTCTTGCCGAAAAAAAAGGATCACACCCCGTTACCGTTCAGGTTGAAAACCAAACCATTCGGGTTTTATTTTCTCAAATAGAAAAGCAACTCGAGCTTAAATTTTCCTACAATACATCTTTGCTAAACGCAGATAGTGTGATTTCATACTCGGCATCCAAACCCTTAGCAAAGGTGATTCATGAGGTTTTCCGTAAAAAATTGAAATCAAAAATTATTGGTAATTACATCGTTTTAATTCGTAAAAAAATTGAAAAATCAAAACCCATAACCCTTACCGGTTTCGTATACAATTCCACTACCCAAGTCCCCCTTCCTTATACGAGTATTTATGAAGTAGGAAGTAAACAAAGTACCTTAACAAATGCCCAAGGGAAATTTGAAATGGTATTTGAAAAGGGCACTCGATTTGACGTGAGTATTGCCAAGAAAAACTATGCCGATACCTTGATCTCGATGATCTACACTCCCGGCCAAAATTTAAAGATTTATCTCCAACCTACCTTAACACCACTTTATATTAACTCCAACCCCCTCACATCGGCAACCTTAAAAGACACCAATCAATTGCTGGAGATGCTGGTCCCCTTCGAAGAGCGAATTAATTCAGAAAATCTCAATTTCATCCATGATAAAAGCACCTTTCAGATTTCCATTATCCCAAAGGTGGGTACCAACTTTAAATCCAGCGGAGTTATTGAAAACCGCTTTTCATTAAACGTTTTGGGCGGTTATAATGGAGGCTTAAATGGCGTGGAAGTAGGCGGTCTTTTTAATATCCTAACCAAAAACATGCGTGGCGTTCAACTAGCCGGTTTAACCAACCAAGTGGAAGGAACTACCTATGGGTTTCAGGTGGCAGGAATTCATAACCGGGTAGAAAAAAATGTAACCGGTCTTCAAGTTGCAGGCATTTCAAATTTCTTACAGGATAGTATTTTAGGTATGCAAGTAGCCGGAATTAGCAATATTGTTACCGGAAGCTTTGAAGGCTTCCAAGTGGCAGGGATTCAAAACCACGTGAATCGAAATTTCGAAGGCCTACAGGTTGCCGGTATTTCCAATTTCTTACATGATCGTATTTTAGGGATGCAAGTAGCGGGTATTAGCAATATTGTTACAGGAAGCTTTGAAGGTTTCCAAGTAGCGGGTATTCAAAACCATGTGAATCGAAATTTCAAAGGATTCCAATTAGCGGGAATAATGAATTGGGCAGAGGATAGTTTAACGGGTTTGCAGTTATCTGGAATTGGGAATATTACTCGAGGTTCGGTCACGGGACTCCAACTTTCGAGTATTCAGAACCTGAGTGTAGGAGATGTAAATGGCGTGCAATTAACGGGTATTCAAAATCAGACTTTTGGAGTTTTAAAAGGGGTCCAGGTTTCGGTAGTCAACTATGCCAGGGTCAATAATGGGTTGCAGATAGGGTTAATTAACGTTTCGGATAGTGCTAACGGAATTGCTATTGGCTTATTTAATTATGTAGGGAATGGCTACCATCCCATTGAAATATTTGGCAATGAAGTACTCTACACCAATATAGCATACAAATCGGGAGTAGATGATTTTTACTCGACTTGGACCATCGGATTAAGACCCAGTGACCCCAAAATTTTCGGGATTGGATTCGGAGTAGGAACCCATATCAATATTTGGAAATGGCTTTCTGTTAGTGCAGATATCACCTCCACGTTTATTAACGAAGATGAGCTTGATAGTACGTATAAATACGAACATAATTTATTAAACAGAATGGATGTAGCCTTAGATTTCAACCTTGGGAAATTTACGCTGACCATGGGCCCGGGATTAAATATTCACTCCTCTCGAATGGGTTACGCATCCGAAGGGGTTTTTACTACCAATTTAGCCGTAAATCCATTTCATACCGAAGTTTTCGAAAATACGCAGGTCCAATTTTGGTGGGGAGCTAAAGCAGGGTTACGCTATAATTTTTAAAAGAAATAAGCTCATATATTACGATTGATTCTATCTTTCACCCACGAAAAATTTTCCTTCAAATCAAAAAATGAAATCATCCGAATCTCTACAAAAAACCATTGCCGTACTTCCATTTGTAAATAGAAGTACGAGTGAGGATAACGAATATTTTAGCGATGGGATTACGGAAGAAATCATTAATGCTTTGGCCAAAATACAAGGCTTAAAGGTCACTTCTAGAACCTCATCATTCTATTTTAAAGGCAAGAACCTACCTATTCCACAAATAGCGAAAGAGCTCAAAGTAGCTACGGTGTTGGAAGGTAGTGTGCGTTTATCGGGCCATATGCTTCGAATAACCGCCCAACTAATACAGGGCGAAGACGATTTTCAATTTTGGTCGGAAACCTGGGATCGTCCATTGGAAAATGTATTTGAAGTACAAGATGAAATTAGTTTGCGGATTGCCGATAAATTGAGAGAGCATTTTGGACATCTTGAAATTCAAGAACATCTGGTAGCCAAACAAACCCATAACATGGATGCCTATTCCTATTCTTTAAAAGCCCGATTTTTAAAAAATAAATGGAATCCTACCGATGTAAAGGAAGCCATAGACCTCTACAAAAATGCATTAGCTCTAGACCCTCAACATACCTCATCCATGATGGGATTGGCCGATTCATATAGCTTTCTCGCCATGACAGGGTTTATGGATTTTTTAGAAGCTTGGAGTTTAACTCAAAGCTATATTGAACAATCTTTAAAAATTGACACCCAAATTCCGGAAGCTTATTACCTATTGGCCAATCACGCCATCTTTACCGAATGTGATTTCGGTAAAGCGATAGAAAACGCATTGAAATCCATTGCAATCCAACCCAATTATGTGGAAGGACAGCAATTCCTATCCTTTCTGTTTATCATAGCGGGACAAGAAAAACGGGCTAGAAAGCATCTCAAAATTGCGACTGATATCAATCCCCTATCCGAAGAAACGGGGTTTTACACCGGATATATGGATTACATGACCGGAAACTATTCTAGGGCGCTTCTAAAACTTAATGAATGTATCGCTGCAAACCCAAAGAATATTCCTGCCCTTTCGGTGAAATCGCTCGTTTTATTGCAAATTGGTAGACAGCATGAAATGATTCAATTATTTGATGATTTACCCAAAGAGGTCATTGTTGAAAGTGAAAAAACGGGTTCCTTAGCACTCGCATATAAAGCGCTACACGATAAACCCAACGGTCAGAAGTATTTCAAGCAGGTTCAAGAACAGGCCAAAGGCCCCAATGGGTTTACTGCCAGTTCCTATCTATTCCTTTATTACAGCTATTCAAACGAACTAGAATCGGCTTTTAATTGGGTAGAAAACGCCTGGGAAAACAAATCATCTCTTCTATTACTCCGATTCAACGATCCCATTGCGAGTCCGATCAAGACCGACTCGAGATATCAAAAATACCAGGATTTACTTTTCCCAAAAGAATTATTAAAATGGGTAAATACCGCTAAAAAGCCCTTACTCGGAGCTATCGATCAGGCAAAATATTCAGAACAACTGGTCCAATTAATGGGAAATGAAAAACCCTATTTGGATGCGAATCTTTCCTTACGTTCCTTAGCGAAGTACATCCAAATTCATCCCAACCAACTCTCTTGGTTACTCAATGAAAGTCTGGGGAAAAATTTCAGCGAATACATTAATCACTTCCGAGTGGAGATGTTCAAGTCGCTTGCCAAAGATCCAACTAACCAACATATCACCTTAATTGGCTTAGCTTACGAAAGTGGCTTTAATTCCAAAACCGTTTTCAATACCTATTTCAAAAAAGAAACCGGGATCACTCCAAAGCAATTTATTCGTCAAGGATAAGGTTCTATTTTTCATCCAGGAAGTTCCGATTTATAATCAGGAACATTCTAAGCGTATCGGGGAATCATCTTTGCCTCAAAAAAAAACAGGATGAAAGCAATTATTAATACCAACTACGGAGGCCCCGAGGTTTTAGAACTACAAAACGTTGAAATACCTATTCCTAAAGCCAATGAGGTAAGAGTACAGATTTATGCCACCTCGGTAACTAGGGCTGCCACCATGATGCGAACTGGAAAACCTTACATTGGCCGATTATTCATGGGTTTTTCCAAACCCAAAAACCCCATACCTGGAACAAATTTTTCCGGAATAGTAGAATCCATTGGTACAGATGTTTCTTTATTCAAAGTTGGAGATAAAGTATTTGGCGAAAACATTGAAACCTTTGGTACCAATGCGGAGTTTGTATGTGTTTCTCAAAACGGAATAATAGCGCACTTACCCGAGAACTTAAGTTTTAACGAAGCCGCTGGTATTTGTGATGGCGCTCTTACTTCTATGAATTTTTTGAAAAATGTAGGCCAACTTAAAAAAGGACAACATATCCTTATTAATGGAGCTTCGGGTAGTTTAGGTTCTTCTGCGGTTCAATTAGCCAAGAGTTTTGGAGCCATTGTAACGGGAGTTTGTAGCCAAAAAAACATGGAAATGGTCAAGTCATTAGGGGCCGATTATGTGATTGATTATACCCAAGTAGATTTTGCCAAAACAGGATTAACCTACGACCTCATTTACGATTCAGTAGGTACTCGATCCTTTTCCAATAGTAAAAATGCACTGACACCAAACGGTACATATATCTCACCCGTTTTAGGATTCCCATTGTTGATGAATGTTCTAAAAACATCAATAGTGGGGGCTAAAAAAGCAAAGTTTTCGGCCACCGGGTTAATACCCCTTGCGGAACTACGGGAATTATTTCACGAATTAATTGCTATCATCAATCAAGAAGAATACCATCCTATTATTGATCGTATTTACCCATTAAAAGAAGTGCCACAAGCACATTCGTATGTAGATACAGGTCACAAAAAAGGAGATGTTGTTATTGCGGTGAGGTAATAAAATAAAAAGAATTCGATTTTTTTCACATCCCACTAGGGGTATTTTAAAACCAGATTGTTTTCAAGGTAATTCAAACAAAAACTACGAATTATGAAAACAGTACAATGTCTATTTATCGGTCTATTTCTTTCTACTATTTCCACCCTATCCGCCCAAGAAGCAGATAGCACTAAAACTACACCGGTTCAAATAACATTCGCCTACCCCATTGCTAGTAATGGTCCGGAGTCGAAAAACATTTCCAATAACATTTCATTCAATATCCTTTATGGGGTGAATGGCGGTGTATCTGGATTTGAACTCGGTAGCTTAGTCAATGTCATTAACGGCAATGTAGAAGGCTGTCAAATTGCCGGAATCACCAATGTGGTGGATGGCCCCGTTATGGGAGTACAGTTTGGAGGGATTGCCAATGTGATAACCGATAGTTTATTCGGTTTACAAATAGCAGGTATTGCGAACATCGTTCCTAAAAGCACCACTGGCGGACAGTTTGCCGGAATCCACAACCTTACCAATGGCCCCTTTATAGGTGCTCAGTTTTCGGGTATTAGTAATGTAGTTAATGGAACGGTAATAGGCGCTCAACTAGCGGGCATACATAATCTGGCTACCGATAGTGTTACCGGAGTCCAAGTATCAGGAATTTATAATCAATCGTTGAAAACAATACGTGGAGCTCAAATTGGCTTAGTTAATTCTAGCCATGTGCTTCACGGTTTTCAACTGGGTTTAATCAATGTAGCCGATAGTTCTACAGGAGTTTCCATCGGATTAATCAACATCGTTAAAAACGGATACCATGCGGTTGAGTTTTCCAGTAATGAAGTTATGTTAGCCAACGTAACCCTCAAATCAGGTACCGATCAGTTTTACAATATTTACACCGTAGGTTTCCAACCCAACACCACCCAAACCTTTGGATTTGGTTTTGGGTTCGGTTCTAAATTTAAATTAGCCAAAAGGATGTCCATTAGTGCCGATTTAACAGTGAGTCATATCAATGAACTCGATAACTTCGATTGGAAAATGAATCTATTAAATAGAGCCGATCTGACTTTGGATTTCCATGTAAATAAAAATATTGCCCTACTTATAGGCCCATCTTTTAATGCCCATGTTTCTGAGTTGGGTTACGAAAACACAGGCGGTTTCACAACGGATATTGCGGTAAACCCTTTTTACACCGAAAGTCACAATGGCTACCAACTTCAAATGTGGGTAGGTGCCAAAGGAGGCGTACGCATTTCTTTTTAATTACAAAGATCGATTCAACAAAATTCAACATACCTAAAACAACAATTATGAAAACCAAAATCGCAGCTATATTATGGCTAGCACTAATAACCAGCTTCTTTGTATCCGCACAAGACTTCACTCAAACGGTTCGGGGTAAAATCATGGACCTAAATACCCAACAAACCATTATTGGAGCCAATGTAATTATAGTAGGATCCAATCCATTAAAAGGTGCCAGCACAGGTATTGATGGAAAGTTCACGATCTCGGACGTATCCGTAGGCCGTGTAAATATTCAAATCACGGCTATGGGATACGAACCTCAGTTACTATCAAACATCATCATCGAATCGGCCAAAGAGAAAGTACTAAATGTGGAACTTATTGAAGCGTTCGAAATGTTAGAGCAAGTGGTTATTACCGCTCGAAAAGAACAGGGAGAAGCAATTAACGAAATGGCTACGGTAAGTTCCAAAACGGTAACGGTAGAAGAAACAGGGCGGTATGCCGGTTCTTTAAATGATCCTGCCCGAAGTGTCTCTGCGTTTGCAGGTGTGGTAGGAAATGCGGAAGGAAATAATGATATTGTGGTCAGAGGAAACTCACCTCGTGGTATTTTATGGCGACTGGAAGGAATTGAGATTCCTAATCCGAACCATTTTGCAAATGAAGGTAGTACAGGTGGCCCAGTAAATACCTTAAACGCCTCTATGTTGGCCAATTCCGATTTCTTTTCAGGGGCATTTGCTCCAGAGTATGGGAATGCTTTATCCGGGGTTTTCGACACCAAATTTAGAACGGGAAATAATCAAAAAAGCGAACGATCTCTTTCCATAGGGGTATTAGGTACAGATGTCACATTGGAAGGCCCATTCAATAAAAAATACGATGGGTCTTATTTGATAAACTATCGCTACTCCACCTTAGAGTTAATGGATAAAGCAGGCATCTTAGATTTTGGGGGTATTCCGAAATACCAAGACATTTCCTTTAAGGTAAACCTACCTACTTCCAAATATGGCAATTTTAGCTTGTTCGGATTAGGAGGCGCAAGTAGCATTTCAGATATCCAAGAATCTGAAATTAACGATACCGTAAAAGTGACGGGAAGAGCGGATGTAAAAGACAAATTGGGTGTGGTAGGATTAAACCACAGTTACATCGTAGGAAAAAACAGTTACATCAAATCTTACATTTCTGTTTCGGGTACTAAAAACGTGTTACTCGATGAAAGTGTGGATGCGTTAACCAACGAATATTGGACGTATTACAAACAAGATTACAATAACACTACCCTTCGTTTATCTACTTCTTTTAACCATCGATTTGATCGTAGAAACACCTTGAACACAGGAGTTATTTACTCTCGAATGAAATACAATATGCATTCTACCTTAAACGATGATAACACGGTTCCGGTAGATTTTATTAAAGCCACGGGTACGACAAGTATGGTACAAGGTTTCACGACCTGGAAACATAGAATGACCGAAGATTTCACCTTGGTGAGTGGCGTACATTACACACAATTATTATTAAACAATAATTATTCGCTAGAACCCCGATTAGGCATGAAATACAATCTAAACAACGCACAATACGTTTCGTTAGGTGCTGGGTTACATAGTAAAGTAGAAAGTATTTCGGTATATATGGCCAACGTAGAAGGTCAGGAAAATACATTTGCCAATCAGGATTTGGAACTAACCAAATCCCTTCATTTAGTCGCTGGTTTTGGCCATCAATTTAATGAAAATCTAAGTTTTAAATCAGAAATTTATTACCAGCATTTATATGACGTACCGGTAGAAAATAAAGAAAACAGTACCTTTTCCATGATTAATCAATCGAGTAGCTACATCAACATCCCTATGGTAAGTGAGGGTACGGGTGATAATTACGGACTGGAATTAACATTAGAACGCTATTTCAGTAACCAATATTATTACATGGTTACGGGGTCATTTTATAAATCCACCTACACGGCTATTGATGGGGTAACCCGGAACTCTCGTTTTGATGCCAACTATGCCGGGAATGTCGTTTTTGGAAAAGAATATAAACTGCGTTCTACCAAGAACCAAAAAACATTAGCCGTCAATATCAAAGCTTCTTTTTTAGGCGGAAATCGGTTTACCCCTATTGATTTAGAACAGTCTATTGCAGATGGAGAACAGGTATTAGATCGGTCGAAAACCTTCGAATCCAAACTAGATGATATCTTTTATGCCAATTTGGGGATTACCTACAGAATCAACAAAAAGAAGGTGACCCACGAAGTGAAATTAGATATCCAAAACGCTTCCAATAGTCAGGGTACGGTAGGCCAGTATTACGATTCGGATAACGAAAAAATTGTAGATTACTATCAGTTATCAATCATTCCTAACTTGATGTACATTCTTAAATTTTAACCCACACACCTTTTCAAATACATTAATTTTGCTTTCGCAAAACATCACGCATTCATGAACTATTATTTCATAACAGGTACCAGTTCTGGTATAGGACAAGCTTTAGCTACTGAATTATTAAAAAACGAAAACAATCATGTTTTCGGCATCTCCAGACGTCAAAATTTGATGGATGTCAACTTTACACCAGTGGTTTTGAATTTAGCCAATATTGAGGAGGTAAATGGATTCCATTTTCCGAAATTGGAAAACCCTGAAAAAGTGGTACTCATCAATAATGCGGGGCAAATTGGAGATATTAAACCTATTGGGGATTCAGATAATAAAGCCATTGCCGATTTGTTTACGGTAAACGTAACTTCCGTGGCCATTTTCATGAATAAATTCATTTCCAACTATGCTTCCCTTCCGGTGGCTAAAACCATTTTGAATGTAAGTTCGGGTGCAGGTAAAAACCCTATTGAAGGTTGGGCTACGTATTGTGGGTCAAAAGCGGCTGTTGACTTATTAAGTTTAACCACTTTCACCGAGCAACAACGCGCCCTTAACCCCGTGATGGTGTACTCCATTGCTCCAGGTGTAGTGGATACCGAAATGCAAGCTTCTATTCGAGCTTCCAATGAAAAAGACTTTAGCAAACACAAACATTTTGTGGATTTAAAAGCCAATAATGAGTTGACTTCTCCTTTGGAGGTAGCCGATAAGTACATTATGATTTTGAATCAACCCGAAAATTTTAAGGCCTGTATTTTCTCACTTAGGGATGTAAAATAAGAAACAGCATGAACAAATTGATTTATATAATGGATCCCTTGTGTGGTTGGTGTTATGGAAACAGTGAAAACATGTTAGCCATTAAGAAGGAGTTTGCCGAGCAGTTTGAATTCGAAATACTAGCGGGTGGAATGTGGATTCCGCCCCACACCCGTTCTGGTGGTAGCGAATTGCGTAATTTCATGAAGCAACATGTCCCTCCAATGGTTCAAACCACCGGTGCAGTGGTTTCGGATCCGTTTTATGCATTAGCTAACAATCCAAAATATACATTTAGCAGTTTGGAAGCCTGCACTGCACAGGTTTTGGTAAAAGAATTGAAACCGGAAGTCACGTTTGAATTTGCAAGTGCGGTTCAAAAAGCATTTTATCAGGATGGATCTCCGCTAAATGTATTAAGCACCTATCAACCTATCCTAACTACATTGGGAGTAGATACTACCGTTTTTGAATCTAAATGGATGCAGGATGAAAACAAAACGGCCACTAAAAATGAATTCAATAAAGCTTCTACCATGGCTAATGGCTTTCCAACGCTACTTATTGAATTGGATGGGCAATTGGGTAAAATCACTTCGGGGTACTTTCAGTTAGAAGCCATGCGTAGTCATTTGGAGCAGTTTGTGGCGAAGGCCAATTAAAACAAATCCCTACGTACCATTACTTCTATTAATATCCCTATCTATGTTTAAGTCGTCTAAGGGACGAGCTAGGTTTGAAATATTTTATAATCTTACATTTCCAAACCAAGAGGAATGCGTTTAAACATCAAGGATACTTTTAGTAAACAATTACCAGCCGATTCGGATACGTCCAATAATCCGCGACAAGTGCATCATGCCTGTTTTTCGTATGTAACACCACAATCGCCCGAAAACCCAAAATTGTTACACGCTTCGTCAGAAGTAGCTGAACTTTTGGGAATAACAGAAGCAGATTTATCTACCCCCGATTTTTTGGGATTAGTCACTGGATCACAAATTTTGGAGGGCACCAAACCCTACGCCATGTGTTATGGCGGCCACCAATTTGGGAATTGGGCCGGTCAATTGGGCGATGGACGCGCTATCAATCTTACCGAACTAGAACATGCGAATAAACGTTGGGCCATTCAACTAAAAGGATCGGGATTAACGCCTTACTCTCGAACAGCGGATGGTTTAGCGGTGTTACGGTCTTCTATCCGTGAACATTTATGTAGTGAAGCCATGCATTATTTAGGGGTACCTACTACACGCTCCTTATCGCTTTCATTATCGGGTTCGGAAGTGATGCGAGACGTGTTGTACAACGGCAATGCAGCGATGGAAAAAGGGGCAATAGTAGCCCGAGTTGCTCCCATTTTTATTCGTTTTGGGAACTTCGAAATTTTCGCTTCTCGAGGTGAATTTGAAACGCTAAAGCAATTAACCGATTTTACAATACAAGAGTATTTTCCGGGTATAGCATCCGGAACAAAAGAAGGCTATGTAGCTTTTCTACAAGAAGTAGCCAATCGTACCTTAGAAATGATAGTTCATTGGCAGCGGGTAGGTTTTGTTCATGGGGTGATGAATACGGATAACCTGTCCATTTTAGGACTAACCATTGATTATGGACCTTATGGTTGGCTAGAAGGGTATGATCCAAACTGGACCCCAAATACCACAGACAAACAATTTAAAAGATATCGTTTTGGTAATCAAGCGAAGGTGGCACATTGGAATTTATACCAATTAGCCAACGCATTGTATTCATTTATTGATGAATCGGAACCCTTGGAGGCCATATTAGACTCTTTTAACAAAGACTATCAAATCCAGTATTTGGAGATGATGCGACATAAGTTAGGGCTTCAAAAAGGTGTAGACGGAGATCAAGAATTAATTTCCAAATTGGAGAAAACACTCCAACTTACAGAAACGGATATGACGATATTTTTCCGCCTCCTGGGAACTATCTCCCTAAAAAGTGATGCCCTTAATTCCGAAAAAGTATTGGATATTATAAAAGAGGCCTTTTACGCTCCCCAGGAATTAAAGGAGGAAGTATTATCTAGTTGGAATTCGTGGATCTCCAATTATTTAGCCCGATTAAACCAAGAAGATATTTCCGATACAGATCGCCAAACAGCGATGAACAAAACCAATCCAAAATACGTTCTTCGAAACTACATGGCTCAATTAGTTATTGACGATGCGGAGAAAGGAGATGTAACCTTGTTAAACGAAATATTTGAACTTTTGAAGAACCCTTATGAGGAACAGGTAACACAAGAGAAATGGTTTGCCAAAAGACCCGAATGGGCTAGAAACAAAGTAGGATGCTCGATGTTATCTTGTAGTTCTTAATCTAAGAACAACCCTTATGGCCATCGTATAATGGAAGAGGGAAATGGAACCTATCTTTACCTTAAACCAAATAGTTTGGCTGTGGGATTCAAAAACGATTTGGCGAACTGGAAAGATGTTACTGAGATATCCTAAAACTTGAAATGGAATGGTTAATAATTTGACTAATTTCATCAGCTCGATCTACAATCATAAAGTGGGATCCACCCTTTATTAAAACCGAGTTATCATCCCTATTGACCGGAATCAATAGATCCTTGGTCCCCGTTATTTTCAGCCCATTTTTTATGGGAACTTCATTCTTCCATTGGGTCAAGGCAATGACGGCCCATTTGGTAAAATCCAAGTCGGCATCATTCAATATTTCATTCAGCAATTGGGTGTTTTTAGTACCAAATAATTTCCCTGCTAATATACGGGGCATATCAAAACCTTGTTTCGGAACCAGTGGCAATAGCCCCATTTTACCTATCCATCCATATACATTTCTAAGACCTGAAGAAACATCGGTACTGGAAATCAACACGGTAAAAACAGGCGTATATATCTTGGCTATTTCGGATGCAATTAACCCGCCAAAGCTGACTCCCATAATACAGAATGGTTCTGAAACATCTATTTCTTGCGCCAATCTATGGGCATATTCTTTCAGACTCTCCTCCTTACCCGGTGCAATCCAATTTAATGGAATTATTTCCGCTTTAATATTCAAATATTGAAACACTCGTTGGTCTGCACCTAAACCACTAATCGCATAAATTTTTAATTGTTTGGACACGGGCTAAATGTACACCTCAAAAACAAACTCACAAAAAAAAGTGCAAGCGGGATATCCAAAACCACTTACACTTTATAGATCTTAACCGGAATCCGACTAGACCAAGGAATATTATTTACGCAGGTACATTGAATAAAGCCTCTTAAAAACTCTTCTTACCTACATTCTCTTTTCAAAAGAAAAGAATTGAGTCCAACAATAATACCTTGATAATAAACAAGGATAAAGAGTATAATTACCTGTTTAAATAAAACCGGATACTTTCAGAGAAGGTGTTTTTTTGGATAGGTTAAGGAACATCGTTTAAAATCTTTAACGTTTCATATAGAGTTCAGTCAATAATTTTTTATCCGCTTTACCATTCTGACTCAATGGAATTTCTTCCAGAAATTTAATATCTGAAGGAATCATGTAAGGAGGTAAAATGGCTGATATATCCTGTTTAATTTGAGCTACAGTTATCGTCTCATTTCCGTTAACCTTTACCAAACTCACAATTTTCTTTACACTCCCATTCCTTTTTAAGGCAATGGTTTCGCCTTGTACAACATAGGTTAATTTATTAATCGCACTAGATATTTCATTTAACTCAATTCGATACCCGTGTAACTTCACCAAATCATCATTTCTACCCGTAAAAAACAACATCCCCTTTTCTAGGTAACCCTGGTCACCCGTTTTAAAAGCACGTTGATTATTAATCGTTACAAATTTCTCTGCATTTAGAATTTCATTATTGGTATATCCTTTTGACACATTTGGTCCTACAATTATGATTTCACCATTTTCAATAAGCAAGCGACTTTCGGGTTGTGAAACCCCTACCGGTAAGGAGGTGTGTGAGTCAATAAGTTCTGGGGTGATTTCCACTAAGGTGGTCGCCACCGTGGCTTCCGTAGGTCCATAGGTATTCAATACTCTAGCCTTTGGATAATTCTCCATCAATTTGTTGGCCAAGTCATTTGCAAGCACTTCCCCACAAAACAAAAATGTATGAATGGAATTCAACCGAGTTTCATTTTTTATTCGAGAATAAATCAATGTAAATGATGGGGTAGATACCCATATAGAACCCTGGTATTTTTTAATTCTTGGAATCAATACATTGGGGTCGGACGTTTGTTCCTTGTTGTTTAATAACAAGGTAGCCCCTAATTTCCCAAAAGTCATTACTTCAAAAACTGATAAATCGAAACTTAGAACAGCCGTATTTACAAAAACATCCTTGGACCCAAATCCAAAATCAGAACTCATCCATCGCGTAAATGATTGTACGGCCTCCGAACTAATTTGAACTCCCTTGGGCTCACCTGTGGATCCAGAAGTAAAAATAATATACACCAATGGATCTGCGAGCTTCTTAACTTGAACAGAAACTTCCGCTTTTTGAACCCGAGAAGTCTTTGTTTCTTCTACTAATATTTCTGTGATATTGTCTATTTGCAGAGGCCAGGCAGTCGTATTAATAACGATCTCACTTTTGGAGATCCTTGCAATTTTTTCTAAGCGTTCCTTCGGATAAAATTTATCCAATGGAATATACGCAATTTCCAATTTCATCATGGCATAAAAAGCCACCAACATATTGGCACTTTTATGTCCGTATACCATTACTGGCCTTTGAGTTTGATGAATTCCATGCGCCACAAATTCCTCACAAAGAGCCTGTACTCGGGTATTAAATTGTTCCCAAGTAAGTACAAAATCATCCCCTATAACTGCGAGTTTGTTGGGCTGAATATCCCACTCAATAAATTCCTTGGTATCGAAACAAAACTTCATGACTAAAACAATTTTCCGCTAAATATATATATAGCAAATGCTGTTAAATTGAACATAATAAAGATGGATAGATAGCGTACTGTTTTCGGCCCTAATTTTCCAAAAAACACATCTTTTTTCCCCTTTTTACATCGGTACACGTAATAGTTATGCCCTACAGAATAACAACCAAACAACATACCGCTCACTATGTAATGCAATTCAAACCCATTCCAAAAACCCATTAGGGTAAAGGTCAAAAACAAGGCAATATTTTGACGGGTAATAGAAGTAAATACTTTTCGACTGGTGAGGTCTTTAAAAATAGGTTTAAAGAAATAATCGCCTAACCAATCCCCCAAAGATTTATGCCATTTTTTCCAAAACTCCTTTGGATTCACCGCTAAAAACGGTTGGTCAAAATTGATCGGAACATCGATTCCAATAAAGTTACCAAATCCTATGGCCAACAAAGAATATCCTGCAAAGTCAAAGAACAAGAATAACAAATAAGTATACATATAGGCGAAGTGATAAAATACAGATCCATCATCCACCAAATTGACCATGACCGCTCTGTAAATGGCCTCGGCAATTATAAACTTGTATAACAATCCTAAAATAAGATTGCCCCATCCCTTCGAAAAAAAAGAAGCATTCATTTGCACATACCCCTTATTTACATCCGCATCAAATCGTCTAAATCGATCCAGTGGACCGATTAGCAAAGTGGGGACAAAAGCCGTGAAATTAAAGAAGGACAGGAAAGAAAGGAACTCCTTACTTTTACGTTCATCAATATATAATCCAATGACCTTAAAAACCATGTAAGACAAGCCTGCAATTTGAATGATTCGTTTCAACTCATACACCAAATCAGACTGATTTTCTTCTGGAAAGAAAACCATACTTTTCATCACAAATACCGGTAAGGCCAGAGCCAGCATTGGAAAGACAATATTATTGGATGTATACCATTTCTTTAAAGCTAAAACCACCAAATACAAAGCGGTGATCATAATTAAAATTTCCAACGGTTTGGTAAATAATAGCGTGATATACAATACATTCAACAAGGCTAACAACCATTTGTATTTTACTTTTTTGCCTATGGTTAGTTTCCCAATAAACATAAAAAGCACCGCTGCCCCTATGAAATAAAAGAACTGTAGGTCTGAAAAGGGTAAAGAGTTATTTAACTCCATATTTAAAATTGTTGGTACACAAATTTCACATTAGAGGTAGCCTCCATTTCGGTATTCGGATCCATAATAACTTCAAACTTTACGACATATAAAAACAGGTAGCCCACAAAAAGCAAAAAGTAGATCACTGTATTTCGTATCATTTTCGACTTATTCATAGTATGTTGAAATTAAAAACTCATTAATAGTCATCCATCCAAAATCTCCTAAGTGCATTACATCCTTTAATGTTCCAGGAACATAATCCTCTTTATTAGCCACATACATATTCAAATATGGAAAGCCTAAATTTTGAATATCACTTTCAATTTGATCAATCACCTCCTGGTATTCTTCTGTTCCGGTGTAAAAATAGGGGTTAAAAGGTTGAATAATAAAACTAGCATTTACATTGTTTTCATGTAAAAACTCAAGTACCAATAAAAAGTCGGTATACTCCTCAGAGCCTTCCAGTTCAATTTTTACAACTGGCCTTTTTTGAAAAGTACCATCTTGTTTAACCACATACTTTGAAAAATACTCATCATACACGTAAATATCATTATTGGTAATAGCCGAAACAAATTCACTTTGAAGCCTTTTCTTCGAGATTTCGAAACTACCATCCCAATTTGTTGAAAGACTATCCTTTTTGGTGGTTACAGAATATATAGTGTTTATTAGCGGTCTTTTTCCGATAAGGGCTTGCATAAGTTTGAGCCTAGAACCATCAATCACATTCTTGGTTTGATCTAAATACAAATTTCGTAACCCATCCATTGTACTAGTCACTCCATTAATTTTTGTATAATGGTTATGAATAAACCTGCCTACATGCTTTTTATAATTTTCTGAAATGGTGGAATCAAAAAGTAACTTATTCAAGAGGTTAGGTCGTGCAAACTCAATAAAAGCCTCCACATTAGTTCCATTTGTGGTAAACCACCCAGGACTTAGAACTATACAAATATCAGCCCCTTTCAAGTACTCTTTTGCGGCCAATAATTCCATTAGAATACTTAAATTTTGATGATAGGCATGTCCAAAACCCATAACAGCCAACCCCATACTATCGGGTAAAAAATGGTAACTGGCATATGGAGTTAACGAAAGTTCAGAAGAACCAAAAATGGTCAACTGATTAGCGTTCTTAATACTCGCAAACAAATCAATTTCCGATTGATCACCCGCTAATAAATTTGCGTATTTCCCCCTATGTTTTTCTTGAACCCCACTAACACTAATCACTTCTGTAACCGACTCTTCACCATGTGACATACTAATTAAGTACACCACTAAAAAGGTTAAAATCAATGCAGTAATAATGGGTAAAAAGTGAAAACGGAAGAGTTTTATTAACATACCTTTTAATTTTGTTTCCTTCTAATAAAGGCTAATAGGTTTGTTAGGGTTTCAAAATTATCCTCAATAATTTCATCGAACGGAATTTCAATACCAAATTCCTCTTCAATATCAACCGCTAGTTCAACGATAGTAATAGAATCCAATACACCAGATTGCCAAAGCGAATCACTCAATTCAACTCTTTCAAATGAAATTTCTTCAATTTTATCTACTAGATAGTCTTTCATTACTGCCAATTTTTCGAGGCAAAAGTAGTATATATTCAGATAGATATTTGGGTTATTTACGATATTCCCAAAAGGGGTATTTCATGCCAAACAAAAAACCAGAATCCTAGGAAACAAAGCACAATAAACATCCGTTCTATCCCCTACCGCCTAATTCATTAAATTGGATAGGAAAAAGAGCCACATTTAAGTTACTTAAACTTCCTATCCTGCTCCTCAATAACTAGGTCATTGATGCTTGCAAAACGTTTTTTCATTAAACCGTTTTCATCAAACTCCCAATTTTCGTTTCCATAAGCCCTAAACCAATTTCCATTAGGATCATGGTATTCGTATTCAAATCGTACCGCAATTCTATTCTCGGTATGCGACCAGTATTCTTTTTTTAATTGGTAATCCAACTCCTGGGTCCATTTATCTTTTAAAAATTCAATAATTTCCTTTCGCCCATGAATAAACTGATCCCGATTCCGCCATTCACTATCGATACTATAGGCCATCGCAATTTTCTCTGGGTTTTTATTATTCCAAGCATTCTCAGCCAATTGATTTTTTTCTTTCGATGTTTCTTCCGTAAAAGGAGGTAAAGGATGTTTTTGTTCCATGGCGCATGTTTTAATAAAGAATTGTAAAAACAAGTTACTATAAAAAGGGGGGCATACTTTGTACCTTTACCCTATGAATTGGAATGGAAAAAGAGTTATTGTTACTGGGGGAAGTTCAGGAATTGGCAAACAATTAGTCCAAGACCTAACATCAAAAGGAGCGCTCGTATCCTTTTGCGGACTGGAAGATGAAAAAGTAGTCGCTACCGAAAAAAATTCAAAAGCCAAAGGTTACGTGTTCGACCTCGTACAAGAAAATCAGCTCCGTTCCTTTTTCGATAAAAGTATAGCGCATCTGGATGGTTTGGACATCCTAATCAACAATGCGGGATACGTAATTGCCGAAAACTTCATCGATTTAAAACGAACGGACTTTGAACACATGTTTGCCATTAATAGCATTGCTCCTGCACAATTGGCGCAACTCGCTATTCCCATTTTTAAAAAACAAGGATTTGGTGATATTGTAAATATTGGTGCTACCGGTGGATCGTATGCCTTTGAAACAGGAACGGCTTATTCCGCGAGTAAAGCTGCGTTAAGCATCATTTCCAAAAACCTTCAATTAGAACATCGTAAAAACAATATCCGTACGTTTCACGTAGACCCTAGTTGGGTGACTGATACCCATAATTTTAATTATGGGACTCCCATTGAAAAAGAGGAGAATAAATTGAACCCGGTGGACATTTCTAGCGTTATTATACAAATGTTAGAAATGGACCGAAGAGGTTTCATCCCCCAAATATCCGTCTGGGGAACCCAACCATAATCCTACATTTTGATCTAAACATCACAAAACAACATCTGTCGTACATTCATTCGGGTCTTCAAAACAAAAACGCTACCCGTACCATAAACAATAATGAGTCATTCAGGATTATTACTCCGAAACCATATATTCCACGAAAGAAATCACCCCATAATTTGTTGACGAATAGAATTATTTGAATCGATTTTCATCTTTTTCCGTAGTCGGGTTTTCGCTTTTTTCACGGAATCGGGAGAAATCCCAAGAATACTTGACACTTCTCTGGTATTTAGCTCCAAACATAATAAGGAGGCTAACCTCTTTTCTTTAATCGTAAGAGATGAAATATGTTCATTTAGTAACTTTTGAGTTTCTGGATGTAACTCCTCAAAATAGAGGGCAAATTCTTCCCAATTATTTTCTAATTTAATTAAAGTTTTAAAATCAGAATTTACCCGATCTATTTTATGGGAATACTCGTTCGGCAATTTATGCGACAATTCACTTAGCTTTTCTTGTAATTGCCTGGCTTGATCATTTTTCTCAATCAAACGCATACTTTCCCGTGTTAAGGCCTTCCTTTTTAATTCTAATTCCTGTTTTAGTTTGTTTTTTTCCACTTTATTTAAAGCTGTTTTAATTTCAAAACTTTCTTTTTCAAGCCCTTTATTTTTTCGTACATCCCGCCATTTAACAATTAAGAAAATAATCAAAAGAACCAAAAAGCCTATCAGGGCTATTTTAGTAATTCCCTGAGCTTCTTTCATCTTTATTTCTGATTTAAGAATTTCAATTTGAGTAGATTTTTCAACATCTAACAATTCTGCTTGAGCCATACCCAATGTTTTTGCTCTTTCTGTATTATAATTTTCAACTAATAATTGGGTATACCTGTTGGCATATAAATAGGCCCCGTTTAAATCCCTTAAAGAATCATACATGTTCATTATTATATAAACCCCATTTAACTGTTGGGCCACTAGCTCCAGATTTTGATAAATACGATCTGCCTTTTCATAATAAACAATAGCATTTTGAAGATCATTTTCCATTCGAAAAACATCTCCAATACCACGCAAGGCATTGGCTTTAACCTCGGATTCTAAAGGGACTTCAGCCACATTTAAACAAGAATCTAAATAATATGTGGCTAAATCCAACTTACCTGTTTTGATATAAAACCGGCCTAAATTTTGAAGAAGATTACAATAACTCAATGGATTCACATTCTTTTGGTGCTGATCCAAAATACTTTGGAAAATTTGCATTGCCTTTAGGGTATCCCCTTTTAAAAAGGAACTAATTCCAATATTACCCATTGCCTTTATTTGCCATTCCGACATCCCTTGGACTTCAAAAAGGGCGTTAGCTTTCTGGAAATTTTGCAAACTTGCGTCAGTATTTGAAAAACTTATATGCCATAATCCTAAGTTAAATTCAACAAAGGCCAGTACTGAATCATTCGGTTTTTTTGCTAATGCCCTTTTCGAAAGAGCTAAATAATAGCCCACCGAATCTTGCCGATAAAATTCTTTGTGATATTGGGCTTTAAAAAAATAGTATTCACTCGCAGGTATAGTGGAGGAATTGAAACTTGAATCCATGGAATGGATAAACTGAGTCGCCTTTAAATAATCATGCTGTAAAAACAAATTCTTCAAACTATCATTATTTGAAATAAAATCTGCCAGCAGCATACCCGGAAACCCGATCAGAATACTCACACATACGTATTTCACCCATGCAATCCCCATCTGAGGCATCCGTACTATTCTTAATGAAAAATGTCTTTTGTCCATATTATACTTATTTGTATCTATTATCAAATGTAGTAAGGACGGGCTTTCATTTATAGATTTCATTCATTTTTTCACAAACTGTCCCCCATTTGTCCCCCCTAAAAAATTGACATTTAATTCACTTTAACCTTTCCTTGCATTCTAATCATAATAATAAAAACACATGAAGCAATTAGTCACTACTTTCATTATTATCAGTCTGTATTTTCAGGTTAATTCTCAAAATGTACAGGATCTATTTACCGTTAACTCACCGGGAGAAGAAATACATTTAACGATTGAAAACGATACCTCCGGTAATATTTTTCTTGCGGGCACTTTTTATTACCCAAGACATGGAGGGGGATCTCCACTCAATCTCTTTATTGAAAAAAGAGATTCCTTAAACCAATTACAATGGAGAGTCCAAAGTAATAACCCCTCTGCAAATTACAATATCCAATTTAATGACATGGCCGTTGACCTGTTAGGTAATGCCTATCTAGTAGGTATGTACAAAGGCGACACCATGACCTTGGGAGGACATGTTCTGCGATCTAACCCAGGATTAAGCTTAGATTTCTTTGTAACGAAGATAAATCCTCAAGGACAAGTGGAATGGTTAATAGGCCCAAACCCTAATGAAAGTTTTCCTTCCCATCGTTTATCGGGTAAAATAACAGTCACGCAATCCCAACAAATTTTAATTTCAGGGTCCTTTTTTAGACAAATGACCATTGGTAATACTGTATTACCGGGTAATCCAAATGTTGCTACTGCAGGTAACCCGTTTGCACCATGTGGTTTTTTAGCTAAAATTTCACCCTCCGGAAGTTTTTCATGGGCCAAACAATATGAAGTTTTAAATTCTCGGGGAGGCAATGGTGGAGCGGCCTTAGGACAAATAATATCTGATCCGTATAACAACTATTACAACCACGTAACGCTGGATTCAGGTATTGTAATAGGAACGGACACCATCCTTTCGACAGATACCACTGGATGGTCAGATATTTGTTCCATCGTCAAATTCGATTCTTTAGGGAATTTAATAACCAGTAAAATTCTTCAAGCTCCTATATCTCAAATAAAGGATATGACATTGGATCGTTGTGGGAATCTTCTAGTTCTTGGAAATTTTCAAGGCACCATGCAAATTGATCAGTTCATTGTAAGTACCGCCTCCGGTAGAAATGCCTTTGTGGCAAAATTTGACACCAACCTGAACTGTATTTGGTTAAAAAGTTATGGGAGTACAGCAGGCGACCGTGTGGGAGGAATTGTATGCAACCGTTGGAATGAAATATTTTTCAATTTTGACTTTTGGGGAACTATTAATTTTGAAACCACACATACCCCAAGTCCCAATGCTGTATTGGATGTAGCCTTAGTAAAATTAGATTCCAATGGTAATTATATTTGGTCTACTCATACCAATGGTACTGGAGTCGGCTATTTAAGTGCTCTAGATTTATCTATTTCAAATTCTCAACAGCCCATTTTTCTTGGATCATTTAGAGGAGAGCAACAAATTCAAGGAATCACATTCCAATCTGCCATACCCACCGAAAGTGATCCGTTATTTGGTCTTTTCAACGATTCGACCCTCCTGCCAGGCGAAGTTTACTGTAATGGAGATACAACCTCTGGAACCCTAAATGGAATCCATGACTTTAAAATATCTCCACCTTCCACATTTAAGGTTTACCCCAATCCAAACGAAGGTCAGTTCCAATTAGAAATTCCTGAAAGTTATCTAGGAAAAACATTTCAACTTTCAAATATCAGTGGCCAAATAATCTTCTCCTTTGTGGCGCTTGATTATCAAACCCACTTTTCCTCCATTGATTTACCACAGGGGATCTATTTTATTACATGTACTTCTACCCATGAAGTTAGTAAAGTAATCGTTCAATAAGAGAAATGGAAACGTATGGTTGTTCATCTAACAACCATACGTTTTAATAAAAATGGAAATTCCAAAACAACCTAGTCAAAATACCTCAATCCCTTCTTTTAATTGAAGCATGAATCCCTAAAATGTTTGCATTTAGCTAATTTAAGACCATTTGTAAGCCATCCGACATGAATATATTTTTCTTGACAACCATTATAGTACTATTTTAGCGGCTTAAATTTTTAGCAGCTATGAGGTCTTTTACACATGTAATTTTCACACTATGCTTTTCCCTAATCACATTTACCTTTTCTTATGCTCAAAAATCATCTAACTGGTGCGGACAAGTATCGATGGAGGAGACTTTTCGTTTAAACCACCCATCCCACTTACCCGATATTTTAAATGCTGAAAACCTACTGAAATTGGTAGGTAATCCGAATAAACTCCAAAGAGGAGCACGTGCAAAAAAGGTAATCCCAGTTGTTTTCCATATCATTCATCAGAACGGTTCCGAAAACATTATTGATCAGCAGGTCTTTGACCAAATGCGGATTTTGAATGAAGATTATAATGCCTCCAATGCGGATTTAATAAATGTTCATCCACAGTTCACCCCTATTATTGGTGATATGGAAATTGAGTTCCGTTTAGCCCGTAAGGATCCCAACGGAAACCCAAGCAATGGAATTGACCGAATTGTATCTTCGCAAACCAACAATGGTGGAGATGCTGCAAAACTAAATCCATGGCCAAGAAGTAAATATCTAAATATATGGGTCGTAAAAAATTGGAATAGCAGTATTCCAAATGGCGTATTAGCCTATGCTTACAAACCCGCATCTGTAGTAAATTCTGCCGCAGTGGATGGCATTATTTGTCTATCACAATTTATCGGAAGTATAGGGACTGGCCAGCCATTATTTGCACGTACCATCTCACATGAAATAGGCCATTATTTAAATTTATCACATACTTGGGGAAATACAAATGATCCGGGTTTATCATCCAACTGTAATTCGGATGATGGGGTTAGCGATACGCCTCTTTGTATCGGATCTTTTGGTTGCAATACCAATTTCACTTCTTGTGGTTCGCTCGATAATATTCAAAACCACATGGATTATGCCGATTGTACCGTTATGTTTTCTCAGGGCCAAACCAATGTAGTGGCTGCTGCCTTAAACTCCTCCGTTTCTTCCAGAAATAACTTGTCCACCGCAGCTAATTTGAATGCTACCGGAGTAAGTGATTTAATATCGGCCAATTTCAAAGCAAATAGGTTATCGGTATGTGAATATGAATCCATTGACTTCTCCGATTTAAGCGAATACGATGCGCAAAATTGGGATTGGGATTTTCCTAACGGAATAAATGGAACCTCTACTCAAAAAAACCCGAGCGAAACCTATTCCCAACTTGGAGTATATGATGTCTCATTAATAGCCACTAAAGGAAACCAATCTGTATCTAAAACTCGAGTGGGATATATTCAAGTAAACCCCCATTTAGGACGATATGCACCCTATTCTGAAGATTTCTCTTCTATTGACCACCTAAACCATGAATACTGGTATGGTGTAAACGACTTTGAAGATGCCTATTTTTTTAAAGCAGACCCTGTAAATGGGATCAATCAATCGGCCTGTTTACAGTTAGAAAACCACGGAAACACACTTGAATCTAATGATGAATTACGAACCACCACTTTCGATTTACGGATGTTCTCTCAGGTGACTATTTCGTTTAAAATTGCCTATGCCCAAAAAACATCTTCAGACCGGTCAAAGCTATCTCTCTATGTATCCAGTGATTGCGGTAAAACCTGGTTTTTAAAATGGACTGGAATAGGCCCAACTTTAGGGAATGCACCGATTACACCTGGATATTATACCCCCGCCTCAACCAACGAATGGAAAACGGTAACGATTAACAACATAGGCAGTAACCAACTGGCTCAGGCCAATCAATTCAAACTAGTTTTTGAAAACAACGAAGGCAATAATTTGTACCTGGATGACTTTAATATTTCGGGAACGTATTCGAGTACAGCTCAATTAAAATATCCATTGGATGCACAATCAAATGTACCCAATACTCAAAAAATACTTTGGAAAGCGATGGGTGGTGGAGTAGATGCTTATGAATATCAACTAGACACCGATGTCAATTTTAATACTTCAAATTTACAAACAGGTACGAACAATTTCATTGCCGTTACGGATGGCACCGATACGGAATTTCAACCTTCGGTCTTAACCAATGGAAACACCTATTTCTGGAGAGTTCGGTTAATCAAAGGAGGACAACCCCAATCATGGAGTGATACCTGGTCATTTACTGTGGCTCAAGATGGGGTTTCTACCCAAGATATTTTGGCTAGCAAATACGGGATTAAAGTTTTTCCCAACCCAATGAAAGAACTTGGAATTCTTGAATTCTCCTTACCTCAAAGCACCGATGTTTCTATAACTGTAACAAATTCAATAGGAAAAACGTATGTCCTACAAGAGAACTTTAATTTCAGTATGGGCACCCATCTATTAAACCTTTCTGAGATACAGTTATCCAAAGGAATGTATGTGGTTAATCTCCAAATTGGAGAAGCGCTTATTCACCAAAAATTTATAGTGCAATAAAAAAGCACGCTATAATTATTCAATTTTTTATTCCATCACATGAAGAAATTTTTCTTTACTATTATTATTACGCTTTCCATTACCATGGGGTTTTCACAAACCATTTGTGGGACTGATTATTTTTTAGAACAACAAATTTTAAAGGATCCTTCCCTTCAAAATGTAGCCGAACAGAACTGGATACTTAGCGATGGCCCCTCCTCTCAACCGGAAGGGGCACGGGCTGTAAAGATCATTCCCGTGGTATTTCATGTTTTCCACGATGGGGAGGAAGGTAATATATCCTACGACCAAATACTGAGTGCCATGGATATGATTAATCAAGACTTTAGAAGAACCAATTCGGATGCGAGTAGCACCCGAGCCATTTTTGCTCCATATGCAGCCGATTCGGAAATTGAATTCCGTTTAGCCACTATTGACCCCAATGGAGATTGTACAAAGGGGGTTGTTCGACAAGATATTGGGTTTAATTCTTTTGATGCAGGAGAAAATGTGAAACCCCTTAGTCGTTGGCCATCGAATCAATATTTCAACATATGGGTGGTTAACTCGATCAACAGCGCAGGCGTTCCTGGGATAATTTTAGGGTATGCTCAATTCCCAGGTACTGGCAACTGGAGTAGTTATGGCGTTATTATTAGAAACGACAGAATTGGAAATATTGGAACGGCTACTACTGGTGATAGAACCCTTACCCATGAAATAGGCCATTGCCTAAACCTTCTTCACACCTTTCAGAGTGGTTGTGGAAACTCCTGTAATAATAGTGGTGATCGCGTTTGTGACACCCCACCTTCAGCCAATTCAACACAAGTCTGTGATTTAAATCAAAATCTGTGTACCAATGATATTATTGGAACAAGTGTTTATTCATCGGATGTAGCGGATCAAATTGAAAACTATATGAGTTACAATGATTGTCAAAACATGTTTACCCTCGGCCAAAAAAACCGAATGGAAAATGCTTTAAATTCATTTTCAAACTTAAGCAGTTTGATTTCTAGCAACAACCTTCTAGCTACCGGGGCTTTAAATACCAACCCCGGAATCTGTTCCGCTGAATTTATGGTAAATAATCAAGTGGTATGTGTGGGGCAAGAAGTTTCTTTTACGGACCTTTCGTATTTCAATCCAAAATTGCATCAGTGGTATTTTGAAGGCGCTGACAACGAAAATTCAGCTCTAAAAAACCCGACAATTACCTATAGTACCCCTGGAAAATACCTCGTTCAATTAACGGTAGAAGATTCAAATGCTAATTCGGTAAGCTCTCAACAACTAGAATATATCACGGTGCTTAGCTCTATAGGAAATACGATTCCCATTATGGAAGATTTTGAATCGGGAACTAGCTTGGTAGAAATGCAATGGTTTACTAAAAACAAACAAAATGGATTTGGTTGGCAACTGAATAACAGCTACGGATATTCAGGTTCAAGTAGTATAAAAGCCGAAGCCTTCAGGCTACAAGGTATTATCGAAATATCCAGTTTTGCATTTGATGCGAGTAATTTAATATCGGGACATTTATCATTTAGACGAGCATACGCCCCTATTCCGGGAGAATCTGGAAACTTTTTGAAAGTTTCGGTTTCAGGAAATTGTGGCGTCACGTGGAAAACGCTAAAAATTTACGGAACTAATAGTTTAAGTACCCGTGCCGATAAGAGTTCTCCATATAATGCACCTAATCTATCCGATTGGGAACTGACCAATATATCCATTCCAGCCGAACATTTAACCGCTAATTTAAGAGTTAAACTGGAGTATAATGTTAACCAAGGAAACAACCTTTTTATTGATGATATTAATCTTTCAGGTTCCTTAGCTACAAATGTGGTACTCAAAACACCTGTAAATGGAACCCCTAACGCACCAGACAATGCCATTTTAAACTGGAATGCTTCTTCAATAGTGAACTATTATAGAGTAGAAGTGGATACGGATACCACCTTTAACACTAGTGATTACCAAAGTCAACAAATCAATTATTTGTCGGGTTCATCTAATAATCTTGATACACAATGGGGATTAAATAATTTGGTACATGGCCAAACCTATTACTGGAAGGTAACGGGGTCCCTAAATGGTGTGGATACTGCATCATCTGAAGTTTGGAGTTTCAAGGTAGACTCCACAATGGTAGGTATTGGTGCTATTAATAAAAATTCATTTACTATTCTAGCCTATCCCAATCCAGCTAGCGAAGAGTTGAATCTACGAATTTCAAGTGAAGTAAAACAAGAAATTCAAATAGTAATGTACGATATTACTGGAAACATGATAAAAATCATTTATGAAGGTGAGTTACAAGAATCAGAATCACAATTCACCATTTCAAGAACAAATCTAGGTAACGGAATTTACTTGATTCAAACCCTTTCTAAAAACGGAATGGATATTCAAAAGGTTATTTTAGAATAGAGACAATCCAATAAATAGAAAGCCCCGTAAACACAGTTTACGGGGCTTTCTATTTATAACATAATCCATCCTTATTGTCAAATGAATAGACCCTAACTTAAAGAATTTAGATCTCCAAACTTCCGTCTATTCCTACTTTTCTATTCCTTCTAAATCAAATATAAACGCATACTCCAAAGCCGTTTCTTTCAATCCTTCAAAACGTCCAGAAGCTCCCCCATGCCCCGCTTCCATATTGGTTTTCATTAGAAGGGTTTTAGCATCCGTTTTCACATCTCGTAATTTAGCCACCCATTTGGCAGGCTCCCAATACTGTACTTGGGAATCGTGTAGTCCCGTAGTCACCAACATATTTGGATAGTCCTTTGCTTCTACATTATCGTAGGGTGAATAGGATTTAATATAATGATATGCTTCCTCTTCTTTAGGATTTCCCCATTCGTCAAACTCACCGGTTGTTAACGGAATGGATTCATCCAACATGGTAGTCACCACATCCACAAATGGGACTGCAGCCACTATTCCATTCCATAATTCTGGACGGTAATTGATAATCGCTCCCATTAATAATCCACCCGCACTACCACCCATAGCATACAGTTGTTTGGTTGACGTGTATTTTTTAGCTATCAAGAACTCGGCACAATCAATAAAATCGAAAAAGGTATTTTTCTTATTCATCATTTTACCATCATCGTACCATGCTCTACCCAAAGTCTGGCTTCCTCGAATATGTGCAATGGCAAATACAAACCCACGGTCCAATAAAGTTAAACGGGTAGAACTAAATCCAGGATCAATCGAGTATCCATACGAACCATATGCATACAACAACATCGGATTTCCTTCTGGATTTTTTAATTCCTTTTTATACACTAACGAAATAGGAACTTTCTTCCCATCTCGGGCCGTAGCCATAAATCGTTTGGATTCGTATTTAGACACATCGTACCCCCCAATAACCTCTTGTTGTTTTAACAATTCTTGCTCACGAGTTTCCATATTGTAATCAAATACACTACTCGGAGTGGTCATAGAAGTATATCCGTACCGTAAAATTTGTGTATCGTAATCACGGTTTACCGAAGAATAAACCATGTAAGCCGGATCATTGAACTTGATGTAATGCTCTTCACTACCATCCCAAGGAATAATACGTAGCTTGGTTAATCCATCCTGACGCTCCCCTAGCACCAAATAATCATTGAAAATTTCCAAATCTTCTAATAACACATCCTCTCTATGTGCAATAACATCTACCCAGTTTTCTTTAGAAGTAGCTCCTTCTGGAGTTTTCATTAACCTAAAGTTTTTAGCGTTCCAATTGGTGGACACATACCAATATCCATCATAATGTGCCACACCATATTCATGTTCGTCTTCTCGAGTTTGAAACATGGTAAATTCACCTTCCGGATTTGCTGCTTCCACATATCTGTATTCCGCTGACAAGGTACTGCCCGATCCAATGATTATGAACTTCTTAGATTTGGTGCGATACACAAAAGTATTGAACGTGGTATCTTCTTCATGAAAAACCAAAACATCCTCCGCTTGAGAGGTTCCTAATACATGTCTAAAAATCTTATACGATCGTAAAGTCTCATCTTTTTGACTGTAAAACATGGTTTTATTATCGGCCGCCCAAGTAACACTTCCCGTGGTATTTTCTAAAACATCATCCAACATTTGATCTGTTTCCAAACTCTTGAATTGAATTTTATAAATACGTCTACTCACCACATCTTCACCGATAGCCACAATTTTATTATCGTCAGAAATGGCCAAACCACCCAGCGAATAATAATCATGACCTTTAGCCCGATGGTTTTGATTCACCATAATTTCTTCTGCTTCTTCCAATGAATTCCTCTTTCTACAATTCAAGGCGTACTCCATTCCCTTTTCATACCGAGAGTAATAAAAATAGCCATTGGCTTTATAAGGAACCGATGAATCATCTTCTTTAATACGGTTCTTCATTTCATGAAAAAGATCCTCTTGAAACTTTTCCGTATGCTTTAAAACAGAAGTGGTATATTCATTCTCCTTATTTAAGTAATCAATCACCTCTGGATCCTCCCTTTCGTTCATCCAGTAATAAGGATCAATTCGAGTATCACCGTGGGTACTCAATTCTTTATTTATCTTTTTTGCTATTGGGAATTTACTCATACTGAAATATTCATTTTTTAACTTCGAATAACGAAGACTTAAGACCGCCAAAATTAGTAATTGAATGGTCATTGGATGAGCAAAAAATCATAAAAATTTCTAAAGAATAAACTCCCAAATTCACAATATCAAGATACCAGGCTAGGTGTGAGTTAAACGAACAAACCATGCATTAACGGTGATAATTAGTTTAATAACACCCAATTTGTCAAAAATAATGAACTCAAGTTCAAAATTTCCTTAGTTTTATGCGTTTATGCCTACTAAATTCAGTATTTTGTCTAACCTTGTCTTGAACAATTTCATTATTTTGCATTTTGAAAATTTTCCAAGCAATCAATTTAATGGCAAAAAACGATACATTTTTTAAACTTATTTTATTAATAATCATCCCTTTACTCGGATTGAGCTATAGTACATATGCACAAACCAATATTATTACTGGTAAAATTATGGATGATGAATCTGGAGAAACAATTATTGGAGCTTCCGTAGTAATCAAAGGAACCACCGAAGGAGTAACCACAGACCTAGACGGGAACTTCACCTTGGCTACCATCCGTCCGTACCCTATAGGTCTGGTTATTAACTTCATGGGTTACACCACTCAGGAATTTACAGTTACGGGGCCAGATCAAAAAATTAAGATAAAAATGAAAACCAGTGATGTGCTACTTGAAGCTTTGGTTATTGTTGACTCCCGGATTTCTGACAAACAAAAAGAATCTCCTCTTACCGTGGAAAGTATGGACATTACAGCGATTAAAGAATCTGCCTCAAGCGATTTTTATGAGAGTTTAGGAAACCTAAAAGGAGTAGATTTGATTTCTGCATCCATTGGCTTTAAGGTAATCAATACCCGAGGATTTAATAGTACCTCACCTGTACGGTCCTTACAAGTAATTGATGGGGTAGATAATCAATCTCCCGGTTTAAATTTTTCCTTGGGTAACTTTTTAGGTGCATCAGAATTAGATTTAAAACGAGTAAATGTTATTGCTGGAGCAAGTTCTGCTTATTACGGCCCAGGTGCTTTTAATGGCGTGATTTCCATGGAAACCAAAGACCCCTTCTTTTTTCCTGGACTCAATGTATCCGTAAAATATGGGGAGCGAAACCTTTCCGAATTTGCCATGCGATGGGCTCAAGTCATTAAAGATAAGAACGGTAACCCCGGAAAATTCGGATACAAAATAAATGCCTACTACCTTCAAGCACATGATTGGGAAGCCGAAAATTACGATGCTGTTTACGAAACAGATTATGCTACAAATAATCCGGGTGGATATAATGCCGTGAATATTTATGGAGATGAAGAAATAGACGAACAATATACTTCCTCCTTTGGAAAATATGAGAACCCAGGTTTGGGAGCCATGGCTAGAACAGGATATAAGGAAATCGAACTAGCTGATTATGACATGCAGAATTTCAAATTTAATACAGGACTCTACTATAAGGTTACAGATTCTGTCACCCTAAATTATTCGTTTGCGTACTCTACCGGAACAACCGTATATCAGGGCGATAACAGATATAGTTTAAAGGATATTCAGTTTATGCAAAATAAATTGGAGATAAAGAAAGATAATAAATGGTTTGTCAGAGCTTATGCTACCCATGAAGATGCTGGAAACTCCTATGATATTGTGACCACAGCCTTAAGAATGCAAGATGAATCCATTGAAAACTCAGAGTGGTATACACAATACAAGACCAAATTTGGAATTCAACATGGACGGTATATAAAAAAAGACCCAAACTACCCACAATGGAATTCAGGAACCGCAGATGAATGGGCTACCAATGAATACGACCCTTGGTTTAATTCAAACATTGATTCCTTAGGGATCTTACACCAAGGTATCAGAGCTGAATTAGATTCCATACCTAGAAATGGACTTGCGCGCTACGAATCTGGAACCGCCAGATTTGACTCCCTATTCCAAGATGTTACTAGTAGAACATTTAATGAAAACGGTTCTCGATTTTTTGATGAATCCGCTCTATACCATGTCGCAGGTGAATATAAATTCACGCCAAAATTAATGGATGTTGTGGTGGGAGGAAATATGCGTTTTTATAGACCTCAAACAAAAGGAACCATTTTTAACGATTCCATTCAAAGAATAAAAAATAATGAATTTGGAGTCTTTGTAGGGATTGACAAGAAGGTTCTACAGAAGAAATTGAAAATTAATGCCACCTTGCGGATGGATAAGAATCAAAATTTTGATTATCTATTTTCTCCCGCTGTTTCATTGGTCTATACGATGAACAAGAACCATATTTTTAGAGCCACCTTCTCTTCTGCCATAAGAAACCCTACCCTAGCGGATCAATATTTATATTATAACGTGGGAAGGGCGTATTTACTTGGGAATTTAACCGGATATGATTCCTTAATTACTGTAGAATCTATTAAAGATTATGCGACCTCATTAAACCCGGAAGAACTCGTCTATTTTAATACCCCAGCCATTAACCCCGAAAAGGTGAAAACCATTGAAATTGGCTATAGAGGGACCATTCTAGACAAGGTATATATTGATTTATCTGCGTATAATAGCTGGTATACTGATTTTATTGGCTACGTAATAGGGGTGGATGCTGATTTTAATGTGTTTGGTTTTATTAACGATTTGACAGTATATAGGATTGCTGCAAACGCCACCGGTTTAGTAACTACCCAAGGGTTTTCTATTGGTGGAAATTATTACTTTGCTAAGAAATATTCGTTAACCGCCAATTATTCTTGGAATAAACTTACCTCAGGTGAAGATGATCCGATCATTCCAGCTTACAATACTCCTGAGCACAAATACAACATCGGACTCAATGGTAGAGAACTAAAAATCAATAATTTAAAAGCTGTGAATTTTGGATTTGGAATTAACTACAAATGGATTCAAGGTTTTATATTTGAGGGATCACCACAATTTACCGGCTTTATACCAACCTACGAATTGGTTGATGCCCAGGTAAATGCATCCATTCCTAAATGGCATACCACCATTAAGATTGGCGCATCAAACGTATTAAATAATAAAGTGTATCAAGTTTATGGAGGACCCAAAGTGGGTCGTTTGGCATACGTTTCAGCACTTTTTGATATTAAATAACTTAATAATAATTAAACCAAAACACCATGAAAAAACTTTTACTTTTAGGAGGAATTACAATGAGCTTCCTTGGCGCCTCATTTCAAATGAACGCCCAAATGCGTTACATGGACGAAATCTTTACAAGTTCAGATATTGTCATTGTTAAAAATGTAACATACGGCACCAATGTAGACTTTTTAAAAAATACGCAGTTATTGGACCCAACATATCTAACCACAAATCAGGCAGATATTATTACCGAAATGACTATTTTGAAAACAGCGTATCAAACAGGTACTCAAATCCCAGTTACTTATTACACTCCTTTTGCATTGGACCCTTCAACCAAAGTAAAAGTGAGCGATATGAAAATGGATGTGTATTATCCAGACATGTCAAAAGACACCATGACGGAAAGACCCGTAATCCTTTATGTGCATACCGGAAATTTTTTACCCACAGGTATAAACGGAGGGCCAACAGGCTCAAAAGAAGATTCTTCTGCGGTTGAGTTATGTAAACAATGGGCAAAAAGAGGATATGTTGCCATTGCAGCAAACTATCGTCATGGATGGAATCCAGCTGCCGGTGGAGCCACTGGGGGACTTATTAGAAGAGCTACTTTACTTAATGCTGTTTACCGAGCAATCCACGACATGAAACAAGTGGTACGTTTTGTAAAAGAAGAAGCGGGTAATTCAAATACCTATGGTATTAATGTAGACAAAATTGCATTATACGGACAGGGATCTGGAGGTTATGTATCTCTTGCCTATAATACCTTAGATAAATCTTCAGAAATGGCATTACCTAAATTCTCCTTCCCAGGAGGAGGAGGCTCCTTCATAAATGAAGCTGTTGTAGGTGGAATAGCTGGAGAAGATGGGCTACTAAACATGTATTACAGTAATGGAGAAACTACAGGAATTCAAACGTGTATTAATGCAGGTGGCGCATTGGCTGACATCAGCTGGTTAGAAGGAAACATTGAAGCCCCAATGATTAGTATACATGCCATAAGGGATCAATTCGCCCCTTTCGATACAGGTACGGTAATTGTGCCTACCACAAATGAAGATGTAGTGGATGTAAATGGACCCAATATGTTCATTCCAAAAGCGGTATCTTTAGGCATAAATGATGCTTTTAAAGATTTACAACTAACGGACCCATATACAACCTCTGCAAGATCTAAATATGGTCAAACTTTCACTAATATTCCAATTATTAATGTAAACGATCCTGTTATTATTGATGCAAATGCAGAAGGGTTATTTCCAATTGATTTTGCATTTGGAAATGGTGCCCCTTGGGAATGGTGGTCTCTAACGGACCTTACCAATTACATTGCAGCTTTAAATGCGGCTACTGGAGGTTCTTATGATGCGACTACCATTCATGGCAATGCCTTAGCATCGAATCCAACCATGTCTAAAACCCAAGCTTTATCCTACATTGATACCATTCAAGGTTACATTCATCCAAGAATAATGGTCGCTATGGAAATTGGTAACTGGGAAACTGTTTCTGTGAATGAAGTACCGGTAAATAATGTATTTACTATCGCTCCAAATCCAGCTTCTGAACTAGTAAACATTACTTCTTTGGCAGGTAATATCACAAATGTGACTATTTACGATGTTTCGGGTAAGGTTGTTTATACCGAAAACACCAATGTTCCTATGCATTCCATAAACGTAGGTAACTTACAACATGGTATTTACTTTGTCAAGGTGGCATCCACCATTGGTGAGAAAATTGAAAAATTGGTTATTCAATAATTTCCATTTTAAATATATCAAGAAAGGCCATCGTACACCGATGGCCTTTTTTTTGTTTAAGCCCATAACCAATCATTAATAATAAAGTGGCCATTGGGCAACTGATAGACTCTTAAACACTCTTGTTTTAACCAAATAAAGGCAATCCAACTCTCAAGCACCTTTAACTTGTGTTTATTCGGATTGAATTCTATTCGAGGGATACTTTATCACTATTCCTACTCCACTCCTCAGCGGAAAACTATTACCAGAACAAAACCTTCCAACCTATAGTAAGCACTTAAAATTGTGCGTTCTTTATTGAAAAACCGGTTCATTTGAACTTTCATAAAAATCACATAAAACGATATTGTAATAGCCAGTTACAATTACCAGCTATTTCCTATTCTAGTTGGCCTCACTGTCCCCAATTCCCCTAACCAGAGGTTATCCCCAATCCAATTCCAAATGCTACTAGAGGGCCATTCACCGAAACTTACAAAAAACCACTCGTGAAATAGCGTTCTCCTCAATGTTTAACTTTTCCTAGCCACCTCTTCTTGAAAACATAATACTCCTATGATCACACCGTGAACACAAGTACCACATAAAAAAAGGCACAAAAAAAGAGCGGTGAAGTTTCCTTCACCGCTCTTTTTTATTAAATAATCAGAATAACTACACTACTTAGATCTTATTTGATAGATCCGGTAAGTGTAACTGTTCCTTGTCTTTTGTATTCTGATTTAGTCGCATCGTTGTTCTTTCCTGTTACCACATAGAAATAAACACCATCCGGTTGACCTTCGCCATTCCATCCACCACTTGGATCAGTCCATTCGTAAACCGATTTTCCCCAACGGTTAAAGATCTCCACTTTGTAATCTGTTAATCCAAATACCGGAACGGTAAACTCATCATTCATTCCATCACCATTTGGTGTAAAGATGTTATAGAACTGCTCAGAGGCTACACTGTAAATAGCTGCATGTGCAGTATCACTACATCCAAACTCATTGGTAACTACCAATTGGTTTATATAAGGTAACGTACCTAGGATTGGAGTTCCATCCTTATCCATATTTGGTAAAATATAATTCCAATTCACCGTAGATGATCCACTAGTATTAGTCGTGGTAGAGCTTGTTGGTTGTTGCTCCCAATGGTGGTACCAAGTAATGGTGTCGTTTGGAGCAATATTCAATGCATTGAAAGTCACATTAAATGGTGTTAATCCAAATATTGGTGAGTTTACATTTGGCTCATTTAAAACCTGAGTCCCTGAGGTATC
>CAJXZP010000038.1 GCA_913062955.1 uncultured Flavobacteriales bacterium
TTCAAAATGAAAATTGTACCGAATCTATTACTTTGCCTTTTGATATCTTATGCTTCAATGGCCCAAGATTCTGTTTCTATCTATTCTATTACCGATCAATTAGGATCTAGTTCTTCTTCTAGAGCTATTTACAAAGGTGTTTTTTTAGCGAATTTAAACTATAATTATTCCGAAATGGAAATACCTGGTTTTGGTTCAAAGTACAATTCATGGAATCATGGACCTGGACTAAATTTGGGCTATGGAATTTCTAAAAGAGTAGATGTTAGAATAGGTACTGGTTATAGTTTTCTAAAATATAGCAACAAATCTTTTCATACGACTGAAACAGGTACCAAAAATTTTTGGACCGGAATTTTGGTAGGAAGTAGATTAAACCTTTTTTCGCAAAAAAAATGGCGACCGGAATTAGCGTTTTCTGCAAATGTTTTTATTAGTAACAACACTAAAGTATTAACCTATGAACATTTGGATTTGGTACTCGCTTGGTCTTATAAATTAGGCGATAAATTTAGGTTAGCTGGTAATTTTGGATGGAATGAAACATCTAGTAAATTTCGGTCAGATGGTTTTTTTGATCCGTTTTATTACACCCTAAACGCACGCTATGAATGGGGGAAAGGAATTGGTTTTTTTGCGGATTTTTATTTGCCAAAAAGTTTGGAGAATTACCACCCCACCCCAAGTGTTGGAGGGTACTATCGCTTGAATCCAAATATGCAATTCCATGTAAGATATCGCCAATTCGTTGATTTTAATAATCAGGAATACCTTCCCCAATTCTATACTATTGGAGGTGGCTTTAGCTGGTTGATTGGGAATAATTAGTATAATTACCCGATGAAAGAGACCATATTATTTATACTACTTCTATTTGTAATTGAAATAGGGTTTGCGCAAGATTCTACCGTGGAGGTGAATAAAAAAAATCGCCTTCTTAATAGCGACTCCACTACCAAGAATACGGATATGATTACCAATAGACCCGGGGCTACAGAATCTTCGAAAGCCGTTTATAAAGACGGTTTTCAGATCGAAATGGGGTTGGAGTATGGTAGAGTGGCCAATGAACCCGGATCAAAGGATTTAAAAGAATATCTTTTTATTCCAAATATAGGGGTACAATATGGGGTTTCTAATAATGTGGAACTACGCATTTTTACCACCAATTATGCCATCCGATCTAAAATAAACTCGGGTCCTACACAGTTTGTTTATGAATTAGCAAATGTGATTGTTGGGGCAAAAATTAATTTAACGAATGCCAATGGTTTACTTCCAGAAATGGCCTTTCTTATTGATCAGGGAATTTCAACCCGCCCAGTATATGAACGATCCCAATGGCCTACAAGGGGCCTTTTGGCCTGGAGTTACTCGCTTCCATCTAATTTTTCACTTTCCGGTAATTTCGGATACATTAACGAAAAAGAATATTTTGACCAATACATAACCATAGGGCATAGTTTATCCTATTCTCTGAATTTTGGATATGGAATAAAAGATAACCTGGGCATTTTTGCAGAGATTTATGGACAGGAACAATGGAATACCGGAAATGGTTTCCCCATGATATTAGATGGTGGGATGTGGTACCGAATTACAAACAAACTTCAAGTAGATGTTTCAAGTGGCGTAAATGTTAATCAACATCACTATTACGTAAATGCGGGTATAAGTTGGTTGTTTTTGAAATAAAAATGTTTCTAACTAGGCATTTTACACGTGAGTAACCCATCCATTTTTCATCTCAAAACAGTACTTTTGGCGCACTTAAAAAGTGAAACAGTATGAGCATTCGTTACGTAGTGGTAGAGTCTGAAATTGGAGCCGGAACACGCGGGTCTTCCTTGGGTATTAAAGCCATGGAAGTAGTAGGGTGGAATAAACAAAGTGAAATCTTGGCTAAATACCCTCAGAAGACGGTAGAAGTTTACAATCAAGAATTATACAATGAAGTAGATACTCCAAATGCTATTCGGATCGAACCATCCGTGAAGGTATTGCAAAACGTGACCGAAGCTGTTTGCGAATCTGTACGTAAGGAGTTTCCTATTGTTTTATCGGGTGATCACTCTATTGCAACGGGAACCATTGCAGGGATCAAGAAAGCGTATCCTACACGAAAAGTGGGGGTGGTTTGGATTGATGCCCATGCGGATATTCATTCTCCATTTACAACACCCTCTGGAAACGTTCATGGAATGCCCTTAGCAGGAGCTTTAGGGTTGGATAATTTGGAACTAAAAATCAATGATCTTTCTGAAAAAGAGTCTGCGGGCTGGAATGCGATTAAAAATCTTTCGGGAGTTTGTCCAAGTGTTTTACCTGAACACTGTGTGTATTTTGGGGTACGAGATACCGAAGAGCAAGAAGATCAAATTATTGAAAAACATGGTATTCGTAATTATAGGGTTGAAGAGATAAGGCATAGAGGTATGGTTCCGTGTTTAATAGAAGCTATTGAACGCCTAGAAGAGTGTGACCTGGTATATATATCTTTTGATGTGGATAGTATGGATTGTGACTATATCAGTCACGGTACAGGTACACCCGTAAGCAAAGGGTTTGATGACGTGGAGATTAGACAAATTATTGGTGCGTTTTTGGAAACAGAAAAAGTGGCCTGTTTAGAATTTGTAGAGATCAATCCGACACTTGATGAAAAGAAAAATAAGATGGCCGAGACCGCTTTTGAAATATTAGAGGACGTTTTACCGATCATTGAAAGAATAAATTCGTAATCATAAAACCATGATTACTCACCTTACCAAGGTGAATTCATTCCTTAAGGAATGTACAAAACAACAGAAATGAATATTGAAAATAAAATATCAGAATACGTAGCTCAGGTTTTAGTAACACTTTTTGGAGAACAAGAATTTCCGGAAGTACAATTGCAAAAAACGAGAAAAGAGTTTACAGGCGATTATACGTTAAACGTATTCCCATTATTGAAAATTACCCGTAAAAACCCGATGGATACGGCAGCATTGATTGGGACAGAAATGGTGAATTCCGTTGACTTTATCGAATCGTACGAAATCGTAAAAGGGTTCTTAAATTTGAAAATTACTCCCGATTACTGGTTAAATGCGTTTAAAGAAATTACGAATACAGCTAATTTTGGCTTCGCATCCAATTCAGGTAAAACGATCATGGTAGAGTATTCTTCACCGAATACGAACAAACCGTTACACCTAGGACATCTAAGAAATAACTTTCTGGGGTATGCGGTAGCCGAAATCCTAAAAGCAAACGGACACAAAGTGATCAAAACACAGATCATTAATGATCGTGGAATTCACATTTGTAAATCCATGTTAGCTTGGCAATTGTTTGGGGATGGTGAAACTCCAGAATCCTCTGGAATTAAAGGAGATCATTTGGTGGGTAAATACTATGTGAAATTTGATCAGGAGTACAAAAAAGAAATGGCCGCTTTATTGGCCACGGGTAAAACCGAAGAAGAAGCAAAAAAAGAAGCCCCAATTTTACTTTCTGCTCAGTCCATGTTAAAACAATGGGAAGCGAAAGATCCTGAAGTATACGCTTTATGGGAAACCATGAACCAATGGTGTTACGATGGTTTCACAACTACGTATGCGAGTATGGGAGTGGATTTTAATACCTTGTACTATGAATCTGAAACCTATTTGTACGGAAAGGATTTCGTTTCCGAAGGATTGGAGAAAGGCGTATTCTACAAAAAGGAAGATGGTTCGGTTTGGATTGATTTAACCGAAGATGGTTTAGATCATAAACTGGTTTTACGCTCAGACGGAACAGCGGTATACATGACTCAAGATATCGGTACGGCAATTCAACGTTACAAAGACTTTCCAGATATCAATCAATTGATTTATACCGTAGGTAATGAGCAAGATTACCACTTTCAAGTACTTTTCTTAATCTTAAACAAATTGGGTTTTGATTGGGCGAAAGAATGTTACCACTTGTCTTACGGAATGGTAGAGTTACCGGAAGGTAAAATGAAGTCTCGGGAAGGTACCGTTGTGGATGCGGATGATTTGATGAAAGGAATGGTGGATGATGCTTTTAAAGCATCGGAACTACACGGTCATGTGTCTGAACAAAGTAAAGAAGAGCAAATCGCTTTAGCGGATATGATTGGGAAAGGTGCTTTGAAATATTTCATTTTGAAGGTAGACCCTAAGAAAAAAATGATGTTTGATCCATCCGCATCCATTGATTTAAATGGCAATACAGGGCCATTTATTCAGTATGCACATGCACGAATCCAATCCATTATCGCTCGTGCTGAGGGGGTGCATTCGGTCTCTATAGAATCCGCTAAATTGACGGATAAAGAACTGGATATTATCAAGATGTTGAATGATTACCCAATGGTAATTAAAGAAGCCGGCTTGAACTTTAGTCCTGCAAATATTGCCAATTATGTCTATGATTTGGTAAAAGCATATAACTCATTTTATCAATCTACTCCTATTTTTAATGAGGAGGAAGAAAAACAAACACAATTCCGTGTTTCTTTATCGGCAGAGGTTGGAAAGGTAATAAAAACCGGAATGAGTTTATTGGGGGTGCAGGTACCGAATAAAATGTAAAAAAAAGAGTTTGGATAATTGTAAATTTTACATTGAATTATCCATCAAGTCATTAAACGTAAATAGTATTATTGCAATCATAATTTTGAGCCATGTTCAATAGATTACAAGAGAAATTAGAAAAGTCGTTCCAGACGTTAAAAGGTCAAGGTAGCATTACTGAAATTAATGTTGCTCAAACCATGAAAGAAATTCGTAGAGCCTTACTGGACGCGGATGTCAATTATAAAATTGCCAAAGAATTTACGAATACCGTAAAGGAAAAAGCACTTGGAGCTAACGTATTAACGGCTATTTCGCCCGGACAATTGTTAACTAAGATCACCCACGGGGAGCTCGCTAAGTTAATGGGTGAAACGGTTGAAGAACTGGATACTAAAGGGAATCCGGCCATTATTTTGATGGCAGGTTTGCAAGGTTCTGGTAAAACAACGCATGCTGGAAAACTAGCGCATTTTTTAAAAACTAAAAAAGGTAAAACGCCTCTTTTAGTCGCAGCTGATGTATACCGTCCTGCGGCAATTGATCAATTGCATGTCCTTGGGGAGCAAATTGGAGTAGCGGTTTATTCGAATAGGGAAGAAAAAGATCCGGTTATTATTGCCAAAGAAGGTATTGCTTTTGCAAAAAGTAACGGGATGAACTTGGTGATTGTCGATACCGCAGGTCGTTTAGCGGTAGACGAAAAAATGATGACCGAGATTGCGGCAATAAAAAATACCATTAAGCCAAATGAAACCTTGTTTGTCGTAGATGCTATGACCGGACAGGATGCCGTAAATACGGCCAAAGAGTTTAATGATCGTTTAGATTTTGATGGGGTAATCCTTACCAAATTAGATGGTGACTCTCGTGGTGGTGCCGCACTATCTATTCGTCAAGTAGTGGATAAACCAATTAAGTTTATTGGTACAGGCGAAAAAATGGAAGCGTTAGATGTTTTCTATCCTTCACGTATGGCCGACAGAATCCTGGGAATGGGGGATGTGGTTTCTCTGGTAGAACGTGTTCAAGACCAGTTTGATGAAGAAGAAGCTCGTAAACTTCAAAAGAAGATTGCGAAAAATCAATTCAACTTTGATGATTTCTTAACTCAAATCAAGCAAATCCAGAAAATGGGTAATGTGAAAGATTTGATGGGAATGTTACCCGGGATGGGTAAAGCATTGAAGGATGTAGAAATTGGAGATGATGCCTTCAAACATATTGAGGCTATTATTAGTTCAATGACCCCAAAAGAAAGACTAAAACCTGAAATTATTGATGGTTCTCGTAAGAAAAGAATTGCAAAAGGTTCGGGACGTGAAGTTAACGAAGTAAATCAGTTAATGAAACAATTTACCGATACCAAAAAGATGATGAAGATGATGAACAATAAATCGGCTATGGCGGGTTTAATGAAACAATTTGGAGGTATGCCTGGAATGCCTGGTATGGGGAAATAGAGATATTTACTAAATTTTAACTTTATAGAAATTATTCAATGGTATTACTTGATGGGAAGAAAACCTCGAACGAAATAAAAGAGGAATTAGCAGTTGAAGTTGCAAAAATTAAAGCCGATGGAGGTAAAATACCTCACTTAGCCGCAATTATTGTAGGAAGCAACGGAGCAAGTATTACCTATGTTAATGCGAAAGTAAAAGCGTGTGAAAAAGTAGGGTTTGGGTCTAGTTTGATTCAAATGCCGGTGGAAACAACACAGGAGGAGCTTTTAGCAAAAATTAATGAATTAAATAACGATATGGTGGTGGATGGGTTTATCGTTCAGCTTCCCTTACCAGATCATATTGATGAAGAAACGGTTTTAAATGCGGTGTCACCCAATAAGGATGTGGATGGTTTTCATCCCGCTAATTTTGGAAAAGTAGCCTTAGGTTTACCTTCTTTTATTCCGGCTACTCCCAATGGAATATTGGAGTTATTGAAACGGTACAAGGTCGAAACGGAAGGTAAGCATTGTGTGGTGGTAGGTAGGTCTAATATTGTGGGTTTACCGATGTCCATTTTAATGGGACAAAAAAAATATCCCGGAAATTGTACCGTAACTTTGACCCACTCTCGCACAAAAAACTTAACGGAAATTATTAAAACTGCTGAGATACTAATTGTCGCTTTAGGTAGACCGGAGTTTATAACCGGTGATATGGTTAAAGACGGAGTAACTGTAATTGACGTAGGTATTACACGGGTAGCAGATGAAACTAAAAAATCTGGTTTTAGATTACTTGGTGATGTTCATTTTGAATCCGTAGCTCCAAAATCAGATTTTATTACTCCGGTACCAGGTGGAGTTGGCCCAATGACTATTGCTTCGTTAATGCAGAACACGTTGAAGGCAATTGATATGAATAGATAAATGAAAAAATGAATTTCTAAAATCCTAACCTTTTAAAGGTTGGGATTTTTTATACCCAAATTTAGAAATTTAGTACGCTGAATTATTGTTTATTTAACGGGGTTATCCAGGTTCTGATATCGGTTGTGGATGGCGTAATACGGGTAAGGTCTAAATCCTTTGAAAATATTTCTTGTTCGTAGGTATCATTAAAGTTAACCCGAAGGTCCATCTTTACTTTGGGCGGGCTTATGTTATACTTTTTTATGGTTTCCTTTTGAATATATTTTGCAAGTGTGACTAAGTTTAAAGGGGTGTCAGTAAGATGTTTGTTTTGATTTGAGGAGATAAATGAAAGGGGGGGTATTTCATGTACTTCTTCTGTTTCATTTACCCAAACGGTCATGTTTATTTTGGTGATTTCTCTGCTTTGCATTTTCATTCTCCAAGCAAATTTACTTCCCTCGGCAGTCCATTCAGGGTCTCCTTCATAAAAGAAATGTCTAAGAGGAAAGGTGATATGAAATAGTACAAAAATTAGAATAGTGAAAGTTCTTAAACCCACATATCTGAGACGAATGGGTTGCATATTTTTAGATTTTTTATCCCCCTGAATTTTTGATTTCCATTTCGGGAATTTTTTTGTAATCCATAGCTCTATCGTATCAGAAGGGACAAAAATGACGGTAGAACAAATCATTAGAAATGGAAAAATCCCAATATCCTTAAAAAGGAAAAAATGATTCATTAAGTTGAAAATGATAAGGAGAATAAACCCCATTTTGAAAGTTTTTCTATTCAAGAGTAGAAAAACAATGATCAAGTCATAAACTAATCCACCATACGCAACAATGGTTATAAACATTCCATCTGGTAAAAATGTTTTAATACCGTCAACAGAGCTGTTGGAAATTAAAGCGTTGACCAGATTGCTGTTTAGCCAAGCCGGAGATAACTTGGCAATACCCCCGAAAAAATAGGGCAGTGAAATGAGAAATATTAATAGGTATTGATTCCATGCGCTTACCTTTAGTTTTGTGCGTCCTCGGAATGCAAATTTTGCATCAGCATCTGTAAAAATTAACACCAGTGAAATTAGAGAAATTAGGTAAATATGGTTGTTGTATAATGTGTTATCTATAAAAGAAAAATAGGTGAATACGATAGTAAAGTAAATAGCTGCGTATTTGAAAAGATAGCCAATGGTCATTAAAACCGCTGAAAACAAAAGTCCTAGGTGTAGTATTTTTAAAATTTTATGAGGTAATGGAACCATTTGTTCAAGGCCCGAATAGGGAAATAAGACTTCTGGACCGGTCATAAATTGGTAAATGAAATCTATAGAATAGTAATACAAAACTTGGTAAACCATGAAACAACCAAACACAATTCGGAAAATACTGATGGTGGTAGGCGATATTTCTTTAAATAAAAAGGAGTGAATATTTGATAACATACGTAGTCTTTTAAATACAGCTCCTAAAGTATGATTTTTACGGTTTGGTTTTAACCGAAGGATAATTTAGATAGCAAAAAAATGGGAGATTGAAATCATTTTAATCTCCCATTTTTTAAGGATTTAGGATTTACTGTTTAATAAACGGTTTTAAATACGGTGTTTCCCAATAAGGATGTGCATGGTTTTCATCCCGCTCCTTTTTTGGAAAAGTAGCCTACGGCTTACCTTCTTTTATTCTGGCCACTCCCAATAGAATAGTAGCGTTGGTGAAACGGCACAAGGTCTTAACGGAAGGTAAGGGTGGTGTGGTGGTAGGTAGGGTAGGTGCTTAATCTTGTGGGTTTACCGATGTCCATTTTAATGGGATAAAAAAACATCCCGGAAATTGTACCGTAACTTTGAGCCATTCTCGCACACAAAACGAAACGGAAATTATTAGAACTGCCGATATATTAATGGTCGCTTTAGGTAGACCCGAGTTTATAATCGGTGATAGGGTTAAAGATGGAGTAACTGTAATTGGCAAGGGTATTCCCCGGGTGGCAGATGAAATCAAAAAATCTGGTTTTAGATTACTTGGTGATGTTCATGTTGAATTCGTATCCGCTAGATCTGAATTCATTACTCCTGTACCTATAGGAGTAGGATCAATGATTATTGCTTCAGTCATGCGAAGTGCTTTGAAATCAAGTAAATTGAATGCATAATTATCGAATATCAAATAAATAAAAAAGGCTCAGATTTGCACCTGAGCCTTTTTTTATGCCTATTTCTAGACGTATAAAGGAGACCTTAAAAAAACAGCCTCCTTTATGATGGGGATACTTATTTACTTTTTAATAAAGGGTTTTACAAATTCATTCGTATCATTTATTGCTTTCAGGAAATAGACTCCTTTTGGTAATACGGTAATATCGATTATGGTGTTACCAATAATTGAACCAGTTTGATATATTTTACCATCTACACCCACAATGGTGAAATTAAACGCTTGGGTAATTCCTTGAATCTCAATTTGATTTACCGCTGGGTTAGGATACAATACCAATTGTTCTAGGTTTAATTCGTTAACCGAAGTAATCGAAGTTTGGGTAAGAACACCATTTTTAAGTTCAAAATTGAAGACATAAAACTCGGTGTATTCATCTACTAAAATAGAAGGTGCTAATTGGTTTTGTGCATCTAACTCATCCATAAATAGTTGATACGCTCCCAAATTCAAATCAGAAAAGAAAAACTGCCCCGCTAGATTGGTTTCCGAATAGGCAATTTCTTCACCCTGATCGTTTACTAAAATGACCTTAACCCCAACTGCAGGGTCTCCTGCAGCATCCATTTTACCTGCTCCTTGGAATATATTTCCAGAAATAAAACCACTTCCACCTGGGTTGGGGTTCGAAATCGTTTGGATTAGGATATCTGAAGTATCACAAGCTGCTGTGTAAATAGCAGAAGAATTTAAAAACAAAGCTTCATCCCCATAATAGGTAGGGATCTCGTTTGGATAATATGTAGAATCTGGAAGAACCTTTACATAGAATTCATTGTCATAGATCACAAAATTAAAGTTTCCACTAGCATCGGTTACGGTTGAATCTACTGCAGATACCGTGGTATTAATCGCATCATAACTAATTAATAATACTTTAGTCATAGGAAGAGCTGCTCCACTTGATTGGTTAGCTAAACCACTAATATATCTTTCGTAGGTAACATCAACAAATACGGAATCTTCACTTAAGCACCCGTGATTATCTGCATTTACATAATACATAGTGGCTTGTGTTGGCGAAGCTGTAGGAGATGCACAAGTTGAACAACTTAGATGCGTTGTAGGTGTCCACGAAAAGGAAGTACCTGGCGTTGCTGAAATCTGTACGGAATCAGCAAGACAAAGAATAACATCTGGACTAGCCACTACAGGTTGTGGAACAGTAATATTAAAGTATACTGAATCTGCACACATATAGTTTACGTTATGAACCAAGTAATAACTTGAAATACTAGGAGAAATCCAAAGGGTATTATTTGTTGCATTTAAAATAGTGTTGTTTTCTTCCCATACCAAATTGCTGGTTACACCACCAGAAACGGTTATTAATGCCGAATCGCCTGGGCAAATAGTATCATACATGGGACTATTTAATACGATAGGCTGAATGACTGTTATAGTAATTGTATCGGGCTGTCCGCATGTATTAGGTATACTGTTAGCTACATAGGTAGAAGTAACCGTTGGCGTAATTACTGGGTTTGGGCAATTAATACAAGAAAAACTGTAGCCTGGAGAACTAGTATTGGTATCAATGGGTGTTCCTGAAATGAATGCCCATGAATATTGGGGATTTGGATCTGATGATGAGCTGGACATATGAACGGTATCTCCAAAACAAATGGTCCGGTCTCCAGAAGTTGAAAATCCGCTTGAATTAATGGTAAATGTATCAAAACTGTGGTTGGTGAAAAATGAACTGTCAGCACTCGATTGCACATAAAATTCTAATTCACTAAAATTCATTCCACTTGGGATGCTGATACTCATAGTACTTGTTAAACCTAAAGAAACGGTGTATGAAACTCCAGGGTATTTCCAAGAAATATCTGACCATAGGTTTACATTTCCTTTGGTGGAGGTAAAGCTCAAATCAACGGTATTAGTAGATGAACCACATAAAGAAGCTGTATTTCCAGAAATGGAACCAGATGAATTGTTTGAAAACCCATTTGAAATGGGGGCCGTGCTAATAAATTTATGACCCATAATGGTGGGTAAAATGGTTATGCCAAAATCACGAATGACTTCACTTTTTAAATTTCCAGTTACCCGATCATATTCCATCGCTTTTATTGCTAGATAATAGGAACCAGAAACGGCACCTCCAGAATATAGAAGTTCTCCAGTATTTGAAGTTAAGGTTAGTCCTGTTATTGGATTTGTACCGGAATATCCAGTCACGTATATAGCTGGAGTATTGTTGTTTATCATGATATCAATAAAGGAATATACAATGCTGTCATTATCATAATCAATAACGGACATATCCATATTAAACGTGTCCATTTGTGAAATAGCTAATCGGCCCGTAAGTGGAAAGAAGGGAGTTGAATTCGTTGGGTATGCAGATTGATGAATGATTGTTTCTACATAAATCCCTAAACTTTGACCATTGCTTACATTGTTTGCCTGATATCGACAGCAAGTGGAATAGGATGCTTTCCAGTTAGATGAGGTGGGTAATGTTACCGTGTCGGAATAAATAATATAGTTATTCCCAGGTAGATTTCCGCCATTACACGTGGAGGAATTGGACCAACAGGCACAGGAATAATTCATTCCAATAACAGTAGATGAGTTCGTCTGTGAGAACGTTCTGTTAAAAGAGTTTGACCCATTTTCAAAAGCCAGGTTCATGGTTGGAGGAGCCGAAATGGCCGCACAATCCGTTAATACCCGAAGCGATACTAAATACTGGTTTCCCGATATATGTTTTGCATTTATTTCGGCCGATTGGATGTGAGTACTATAGCCATTAAAAGATATAGTTAGCAAGAATATGACCAGAAAGGAAAGTAATTTATTCATTGTTTTAGGTTTTGTTAATTACTAGTTTAGTTTGAAGTTATTGATCCATTGACGCATATGAATTCCCTAAGGTTGTCTGCTAGGTGTTTTTTTTGGGGATAAAGTGTTTTTAATCAGTATATTTTGGAGTGATTTTTAGTTGTTAATTTTGTATGAGAAGTGAAAAAAAGTGGTACTTTCGCGACCGATTTTTGGACGATGGATTCCAAGTTAAGAATAAGGTTTGAGATATGAAACGAATTAATGAATACCGTAAGCTTTTTGGTTCTGAAAAAGAAACAACGCTTAAAGAATTGAAAACGACTTACAGAAATTTGGTGAAAGAATGGCATCCGGATAAATTTCAGCAAGACGATGAAAAAGCGGCTGAAGCAGAAGTAATGGGAAGAACCATTATTGATGGCTACCATTTTTTAGTAAGTATTTCTCCAGAAACGATCACCAAGGGAAAGGAAGATTATGTAACTTCCATAGCATCGGGAGTGGAAGATTTCAAACATAAAAGTATGTTACTTGAGGTGACATTTATGGATGGGAACACTTTTGAGTATTTTGGGGTAAATAAGAATTTATTTAGTAAATACTTAAATGCTGATAAACCATACCGTTTTGGGAAAAGAAATATTTTCAATTCCTTTACTTACCGAAAGTCTAAAAAAGGAAGTTTATAATAGTTTTCAACTATTCTACAAGATATTAAGGTGCTGTTATTTTTAAATAACAGCATTTTTTTTGCCGTAAATTAGTGTTCCTTTGAGCCATGAGAAATTGGATAATTTGGGGGGTGTTTATGGCCATGGCTTATGGAGGGAATGGCCAAACAATTGAGGTGTTGACGCCCGTTGATTCTTGTATTAACGAAACTTCCGGATTACTATTATTAAACCGAAAACTAATTACTCATAATGATTCTGGCGGAAAACCCGTATTATTTGAATTCGATACCCTTTCCGGAAAAGTAACTCGAACTGTATATATTAAGGGAGTTATAAACAAAGATTGGGAAGATATTTGTGCCGATGAAGAGCATATTTTTATTGCCGATATTGGTAATAATAACGGAAAGAGAACGGACCTAACGATCTATAAAATCAAAATTTCAGATTACCTGAAAAAGGATACTGTTTCGGCAGAAACCATTCATTTTTCTTACGGTGATCAAAAGGAGTTTGGAGCAGGGAGATTTATGACCAACTTTGATGCGGAAACACTAATCTCCATAGGGGATTCTTTATTTTTATTTTCTAAGAATTGGGGAAACCATCATACCCGAATGTACGCTATTTCCAAAAAACCAGGAACCTATGATATTTTCCCAAAAGCCGAATTCAAAGCGAAATGTTTGGTGACCTCTGGGTCTTACAATTCTCAAAACCAAGAAATAGTTTTATGTGGGTATTTGTTGGATAAGCAATTCGTGATGCGTTTAGATAATTTTAAAGATAATGAATTAGGAAAGGGAGTATTTGTAAGTCAATCATTCAAAGTCCCAGAAAATTCGAGTAAGCAAATTGAAGGAATTGTTTGGGATCATGGCTATACCTATTTCATTACCGCAGAGGCTTATCAAAAAAGAAGTCAGGTCCTGTATAAACTGAATTGGAAACCCTAAATTTATTTTCCGAAATCTTCAAAGACGCCTAGTCCAAATAGGGCAAAGTCATATTTCACGGGGTCATTGGGATCTAGTTTTTTAAGCGTGCTCATTATCTCTTCCAAGGCTTTCCAATCGCTTTGTTTGCGTTGGAGAATACCCAGTTTTTTAGAAACATTTCCGGTATGAACATCTAAAGGAAGGTATAAATGAGCCGGTTTTATTTTTGTCCAAATACCAAAATCGACTGCTTTTGAATTTGGACGAACCATCCATCGTAAATACATGTTTAACCGTTTAGCAGCGGATCCCTTTAAGGGATCGGAAATATGTTTTTGGGTTCTTCGTAAATGTTCAATATCAAAAAAAGTTTGTTTGAATTTGGAGATGTTAATAGCCATGTTTTCTGGATCTTGAGATAAGGCACCCTCTAATCCTTTATGATTTTGATACAGGTTCTGTAAGGATAAAAAAAAGTGCTTTAAATCTTCAAAATTAAATGTGCGATGCTTAAAGTTCTCAAAATTGGAAAGATCATCTTCCTTAAAATGGGTGATGAAATCATGAGGAGCCATGTCCATTTTCTCGATTAAAAAGGTTGCATTTTTGATAATGGTAGGTCGTTGTCCCCATGCAATGGTGGCGGCCAAAAAACCAGCAATTTCAATATCCTCCTTTTTTGAAAATTGATGCGGGATTTGAATCGGGTCGGATTCAATAAAATCTAAAGTTTCATAATATTCTGCTTTCTCATTCAGAAAATCGGCTAATTCAGAAAAATTCATTTACGCTATAATTTTGCCATCTTGCATCACCAATTTTCGGTCTGCCATATCGGCCAATTCCGTGTTATGGGTGACAATGATAAATGTTTGATTAAACTTTTTTCGTAAATCAAAAAATAATTGATGGAGCTCCTTGGCGGATTTAGAATCCAAATTTCCGGATGGCTCATCTGCAAATACAATGGCTGGTTTGTTCACCAATGATCTGGCTACGGCTACCCGTTGTTGTTCTCCACCCGAAAGTTCGGAAGGTTTATGGTCTAACCGATGACTTAATCCCATGAATTCTAAATATTCTGTGGCAATGACAGCTGCTTCAGACTTCGAGTATCCGGCTATGAATAAGGGTAAGGATGCATTCTCAAGTGCTGTAAATTCAGGTAACAAATGATGAAATTGAAATACAAAGCCAATATTTTTATTTCGGAAAAGAGCGAGTTGGTCGTTTTTCAATGTCCGCACTTCTTTGTTCATGATTTTAAGCGATCCTTCATCGGCAGAATCTAAGGTACCTAAAATTTGGAGTAAAGTGGTTTTCCCCGCTCCGGAAGCACCCACTATAGATACTATCTCCCCTTGTTCAATGGTTAAATCAACTCCTTTTAGAATTTTTAAATCATCGTAGTTTTTATGAATATTGGTAGCTTCTATTACTGTCATCAACTCTTTTTTAGCAATCACGAAAATAGCTGAAACCGTGGCTTAATCCATTATTTTAATGTACAGGAATTTAATTTTGATTGACCTAATGGAAGTAAGAAGCTATAGTTTTATACATAAGGTTCATAAATTGTAACAAATACCTTGTTATTTGTAATCCATCAGGGTAGGAATATCCAATTATATGTTACTTTTGAGGCTTCAAAATTTGAACTAATTTTTATAAAGATATATCAATGAATCTGCATGAATATCAGGGTAAAGCCCTTTTAAAAAGTTTCGGAGTTGCCATTCAAGAAGGAATTGTAGCAAATACTCCTGAAGAGGCTGTTGAAGCGGCAAAAGAGTTGAACAGAATGACCGGGACTGACTGGTTTGTTATTAAAGCACAAATTCACGCAGGTGGTCGTGGTAAAGGTGGCGGTGTAAAAATTGCTAAATCTTTTGACGAAGTAAGATCAATTTCTGACCAAATTATTGGAATGACTTTGGTGACACCTCAAACTTCTGCTGAGGGTAAATTAGTAAGCAAAGTATTAGTAGGTCAAGATGTATATTATCCTGGAGCTTCGGAACCAGAAGAATATTACATGTCCGTAATGATGGATCGCCAAGCGGGTAGAAATATTATTATGTATTCTCCAGATGGAGGTATGGATATTGAAGCTGTTGCCGAGAAAACTCCGGAGCGTATTTTTAAAGAAGAAATCGATCCTAAAGTGGGAGTTACTGGATTTCAAGCTAGAAAAATTGCGTTTAACTTAGGGTTATCTGGAAAGTCTTTAAAAGAAATGACAAAATTCGTTGTAGCACTATACAAAGCTTACGAAGGAATTGATGCTTCTTTATTCGAAATTAATCCAGTATTAAAAACGAGTGATGACTCCATTCTTGCAGTTGATGCTAAAGTAACGGTAGATGATTCTGCATTATACCGTCATAAAGATATCGCTGAAATGCGTGATATTACGGAGGAAGATCCTTTTGAATACGAAGCGAGTACGGTTGGATTGAACTTTGTGAAGTTGGATGGTAACGTAGGTTGTATGGTAAACGGAGCTGGTTTAGCTATGGCCACTATGGACATTATTAAAATGTCGGGTGGTTCTCCAGCTAACTTCTTGGATGTAGGTGGAACGGCAGATGCAAAACGTGTAGAGCAAGCTTTCCGCTTGATCTTAAAGGATCCAAAAATTAAAGCCATTTTGGTGAACATCTTTGGAGGTATTGTACGTTGCGATAGAGTAGCACAAGGAGTCATTGATGCGTACCAATCAATTGGTGATATCAATGTTCCCGTTATTGTTCGTTTACAAGGGACCAACGCAGTAGAAGCAAAGGCATTAATTGATAACTCTGGTCTTAAAGTAACTTCTGCAATCACCCTATTGGATGCTGCCAATAGAGTAAAAGAAGCGGTTTAGTTTCTGTAGATTATTATAAAATTAAACCTCGGCCTTTGGTCGGGGTTTTTTTATGTTCTGTACTATTTATGAAATGGGTTAATTTCGTTCAACAAAAAGAAGAAAGAAGGGAGTAGAACGGCTATGTTTTCATATTCATAATTTTGTGGTCGAAAAATTCCGCCCACGATTAATTCGTTGATCAGAAGTTAATTTTCACATCATATTTCCCCTATTTCACCACATATCAATTAATTTTTAGTACTTAATTACGCAATATTCCTACTTTTATTTTCAAACCATTTTAAGGATGGGGGATAAGACCTTTTTTCGAAACAAGGAATAAAAAAGTGTATCCTATTATAAGTTTATATGAAAAAAGAGTTAAAAGAACATCAAAAAATTGCCACACGAAACATCGTGCTATATGCTGCTTTGGCTCCCCTTATTCTTGCATTTGTTTCTTATTGGGGTATGGGGATCCATGGATATATTCCGGTAATTTTCTTGGCTTTTTCATTTAGTAATCTACTCATCCTATATCAGTTTTATAAAACCGAAAACCTCATACGGGTTTATTTTCAAGGTTCTACATTGATATTTGTCGCTATTGTATTGATTAATGTTTGTAGTGGAGGTATAGATGGGGTCTTTAGTTTTTTCATACCCATAATGGTGTTGTCGGGGTATTCGATGCGAAAGAAATATGGCCGGTTTTGGTTAGCCATGTCCATTTTGTATTTAATTGTTTTTTACTGGATAGATGGCCCCTTAATTCGTGAAATGAATGAGGTTGGGCCTCAAGCAAGGCCCTTTTTCATATTTCTTACCCTGATGACAGGGACGATTATTCTAGGTGCTATTTACGGGGAGTATTTGGTGGAATTAATTCTCCATGGAAAAATAAAAACCAAGCTATTGAAGGCTAAAAATCAAGAGAATGAAATCTTATTAAAGGAAATTCATCATCGAGTAAAAAATAACATGCAGGTAATTTCAGGCTTGTTGAGTTTACAATCTAGTTTTATTGACGACCCTAAGATTCGTGAGTACTTTAAAGTAAGCCAAGATCGTATAAAAACAATGGGGATTGTTCACGAGATGTTGTATGAGGAGTCTGACTTTACCATGATTAATTTTCACGAATATTTGAAAAGGCTAGTGGGACAGTTAATTCTTTCCATGAAAGGGAATGACCACAACATCGAATTAGAGATTTGTGTGGATGATGTTTCTTTAAACATTGATACGGCTATTCCATTGGGTATCATAATTAATGAAATTGTTACAAATTCTTTAAAACACGGGATTACCTCTTCTAATGAAGGGAAGATAACGATAGGGATTGAAAAATTAAATCACCCCTATTTTGTACTTTACATTGGGGATGATGGTATGGGTTTACCTCTCGAAATGGATTTCGCTCAGTCCAAAAGCTTTGGATTGAACTTAATAAAAAGTTTGAGTCGGCAGTTAAATGGAGAAATTGAACACGATGTGGATAAAAAAGGGCTTCACTTTGTGGTACAGTTTCAAGAGGTAACCAAACGAAATATTGAGACTTAAACAAACGAATGGTTGAAATACATGTAATTGTTCGCCATTCTTTGATCCTTACTTAACGTGAATTTTAATAGTTATCTTAAATTTAGGGTATGATTAGAAATAGTGTATTCTTTTGGCTTCTTTATTTAATCCTAGTTCCAGTAACAAATGCCCAGGAAGAATCGCTAAGCAAAAAAATGGAGGCTAGTTTGTATATGGAACAGCTTCAAGATTCTCTTGGTCCTGTGAAAGTACTTCATGCGGAACCTTTATATATTGATTTAATTCGTGATTTAGGGGCTCGAAAGGGCGAACGTGAATGGAATATAGGTCTCGGTTTAACGGATAATTTAACATTTGATACCTATGAGGCTTTGGTGGAATATGAGTTTGCACCCGTTGACCGTTTGGGGTTGGAGATCGAGATTCCCTTTTTGATTTATGCCGCTCAGCCTAACACATCAAAAGATACGATACCTTCTAGTAAAATGGAAAGTTTGAAATTGGGAATTCAATGGACTTTTTTGGTGAATGAGTTGGCAGCTACATCCATGGCCTTAGGATATATCCATGAATTGGAGTTTAATAATTTCAAGGAGTTTGGGAATCCTCTTTTTACGGGTAATGTATACAATCCATTTTTTATTGTTGCCAAAAGGTGGGGAACTCATTTTCATTCCTTAATCTATACAGGACCAGTTTTCGAACAAGATTTTTTAGATCACTCCTGGCAAAGCAGGTATGAATTGAATGCAAGTGCGCATTATATGATATCAGGAACCAGTAATTTCGTGGGAGTTGAGTTTAATCAGTCTTTTGAGCCCCATGATTTTGATATGACTATTCGTCCGCAAATGCGTGTAAGTATTACCGAAAACGTTTTAGTGGGTATTGTGGTAGGGATTCCGGTAAATAGAGAAAATGAACGGTTCAGCTCATTCCTTCGGTTAATATGGGAACCTAAAGACCCTCTTAATAATAAATAAGAATGTTGATTTGAAAAAATAGTACATGGCATCCAGTGAGTTTTTAGCAGTTAGAGTCCGATGAAGGTTAGTTCAAGCCGGGGAAGTGGAAGAAAAAAAATGATGGGAGGACTCATTTTTATGGTAAATCATAAGATGTGTTTGGGAGTTGATAGGGATAAAAAGACCACTAATGACCGGTTAATGGTTAGAGTAGGGAAGATTCCGTATCAAGAGCTGTTAAACAACAAAGGGAGTCGTGAAATGGATTTTACAGGATCGGTAATGCGAGGGTTTCTTTTTATTGATCCAGAAGGTTTTGATGAGGAAGTTGACTTGGATTTCTGGGTAGAAAAAGCCTTGGGATTTAATAAATGGATGAGTTAGGGTACCTCAATGTTTTCGAGTTAAACACAGTAAAATGTTGGTGTTCGTTAAAAATGAGATTTTTTTTGATAAATGGCCATAAAATTTAATGGCTTCTAGTTATTGTGGTTCCAACCAGGCAAACACGTTCACTAGGAGTTTCAAATTACGAAAGTAAATAGATGCCCTTCTAGTCCGTTTTATCGGAATTTAATTCCGTGAAATGTGTTGATCAAAAAGTAATTAATGCTTTAATAATTGGAGACAGGTAGAATATCTTTGTAGGATTAAAATTGTCTTTTAAATAACCAATTATTAAGATGCATTCAAATAAAACAGCCATTGTTATAGGCGCTACAGGATTGGTAGGATCTCATCTAGTTCAGTCTTTATTGGACAACCCAACTTATCATGAGGTTAGGGTTTTTGTGCGTAGAGAAATGAAAATGGGGCATCCTAAGTTGAAATCATTTGTGGTGGATTTTAATTCTCCAATATCGTATGAAAAGGATTTAAAGGGCGATGTATTGTTTTCCTGTATGGGAACAACCCTGAAAATTGCGGGTAGTAAAGAAGCCCAATATAAAGTGGATTACACCTTTCAATTTCATGTAGCGGAATGTGCCAAAAAAAACGGTGTGTCCCAAATGATTTTGGTATCCGCTACGGGGGCAAATAGCCAATCCATGTTTTTTTATTCTCGTATGAAAGGGGAGTTGGAAGACGCCATAAAAAGATTGAAATTTGATTCCACTGTTTATGTTCGTCCAAGTGTATTAATTGGCGATCGTCCAGAAAATAGAACGGGGGAAAAAATTTCTGTGCCACTGATAAACGCAGTTTCCAAAATATTTCCATCTATAAAGAAGTACAAAGGAATAAAAGGGGAGGAGGTAGCTCAAGCTATGCTCCAACTGTCTAATTCGTTTAGGGATCGTTTTATCTGTATAGAATTAGATGAGCTACTACCGTATTCATCCCTTAAAAAGTAAGTATGATTTGGAAATGGGTAAAAAGAATACTGCAAGGTTTAGGGGGGATTCTGGGTTTGATTGGGATAGTAGGTGTCTTATTTGTTAATCTGAGTCCTGAGTTTGGCGGCTCTCCAACAGAAGGGCAAATTAAAAGGTTTCAAAAAACAGGTCATTATAAAGAAGGGGTTTTTGTGAACCTTCAAAAAACCACAATGGACCTTGGGTTGGATAGTATTTTTAGTCTAATAGATGAAACCATGAATGGGACATCGGTTAAAAGACCCGATTTCGATATTCCAGTTTTGAAAGTGACTCCTTCTGATTTGGCTAAGCCAACAGCTACTCGCTTAATTTGGTTTGGTCATTCTGCATTTTTGCTTCAAATGGATGGTAAAAACATATTATTAGACCCTATGTTGGGTGATGTACCCGCACCAAACCCTTTTTTGGGTACTACTCGATTTGGTAGAGAGCTACCAATAGAAATTGAGAAATTACCCCAAATAGATGCGATTATTATTTCTCATGACCATTATGATCATTTGGATTATGGATCAATTGAAAAACTGAAGTCTAAAACCAAGATGTTTTTTGTCCCGTTGGGAGTAGGCGCTCACTTTAAATCATGGGGGGTGGATTCCACGCAAATTGTGGAAATGGATTGGTGGGAAACCATGTTTCTGGATTCTTTGCAAATTTCGTTTGCACCGTCTCGTCATTTTTCGGGTAGGGGACTTACCGATAGAAATACCACTCTTTGGGGTTCCTGGATAATTAAAGGAGTAGAAGATAATATTTACTTCTCTGGTGATGGAGGGTACGGTCCCCATTTTAAGGAGATTGGTGAACAATTCGGTCCTTTTGATTTAGCCATGATGGAATGTGGACAATACAATACGAAATGGAGTCAAATTCACATGATGCCAGAACAAACAGCGCAAGCTGGACGTGATGTAAAAGCTAAGTTAATTATGCCCATTCATTGGGGTGCTTTCACCTTGGCTTTCCATTCTTGGACAGATCCTGTAGAACGAATATTGCGTAAATCCAAAGAACTGAACTTACCTATTATTACACCCAAGATAGGAGAGGAAATTTATTTACATCCTGAATCCAACGCGTACCATAGCAAATGGTGGTTAAAATAAGTTTGTTTCGTATTACTTAAATTTATTTTATTTTAAATAAAATTAAGTAAATTATCAATTTTGTTTAATAATATGTTTACTTTGTGTCAAATTATTGATATGAAGAAGATTCCATTAAATTGTCCCAGCTGTGAAACTCCCTTGGAGGTGACCGAACTAAGTTGTACGGAGTGTGAAACTCGTATTTCCGGTAAATTTTCTCTTCCTTTATTGCTCCAACTTCCTCCCGATGAGTTGGAGTTTATTCTCCAATTTATTTTAACCAGTGGGAGCCTAAAAAAAATGGCTATCGAAATGGAGAAAAGCTATCCCACCGTTCGAAACAAACTGGATGATGTGATTGAGAAACTAACCCAAATAAAAAATAAATAAGATGAAAACATTACTATTCAAGCCATTTGAGCGTTATCAGGAGTCTCATTTGTTAAGTGTTGGAATTATGGCCCTGATTTTAGGGTCTTTTGTAGGTAGTGTTTTAAATGCTCGGTTTGATGGGGTTTTAGATCTCCATTTTGGTCTTGCGGTTTCATTTTATACCGTTCTTATGGATAATGTGATTAACGTTATTTCTTTATTTATACCATTATTCATTGTAGGAAAGATAATAAACACGCAAACCCGATTTATTGACTTAATGAATGTGATATTGATTAGTCGAATACCCTATTTTTTATTACCTCTTTTAAACATCTCAGGAGTAATCACAAAGGCCACTCAAGATCTTATGCCATTGGTAGATAACCCTTTTGGTACGGATCAAATCAGCATGGACACTTATTTTATTGTGACTGGATTCGCAGTGGTTTCCATTGGGGCAATGGTTTGGGCTATTGCCTTATTATACCAAGGGTTTAAAGTATCCGTGAATTTAAAAAACAAAATACACATCATTTGGCTTGGATTGGCCATTCTTGTGGCCGAAATAATTTCAAAACTACTTATTGTTAAATTCAATTAATATGAACAAGATTCTTACTCTTTTGGTTCTTATTTTATGTGTAAATACGGTTTTTTCACAGGAAATAGAAATCACCTTCCCTAGCGGTGATCTAACTCTTTCAGGTACTTTGGCCTTACCCGATGGAAATGGTCCTTTCTCTGTTATGATTCTGGTGCATGGCTCGGGGCCCAATGACCGTGATCAAACCTTAGAAATTGTAGGCGGGAATGCAGCCTGTTTATACCCGGGTTTATTGGGGGATACTCTGCGAACTCTAAAAGGCATTTCGGATCGACTAGTGAACCATGGTTTTGCGGTTTTACGCTATGATAAACGTTCGTTTTCCCATGGAGCTCTATTGGATCCTAAAACAGTTTCTCCATTCGATTTTATACGAGATGTGAATAGCGCTGTGGATTATGTGAAAACAAGAACCGAAATTAATCCGGATTGTATTTCCTTAATCGGACATAGTCAAGGAGCTAGTTTAGTTCCAATAGTCGCCAACCAAAGAACAGATATAAAATCCATTATTTGTTTGGGTACACCAGCCACACGTATAGATACCCTTATGGCGCAACAATTCCGGGATTTGTACATTATTTGCTTAAACGATTCGGTTACGGGAAATGCATTTTATACGCAAACATTAAATGATTTTGTACGTATTAGAAATGGAACTTGGAATTCGAATACACCCTATTTAGGAGCCTACGCCACATTCTGGAATGATTGGATGGATATTGGTGAGGGTTCCCTATCAGATTTTAACAAGTTGAATATTCCATTTTTAATTCTGCATGGAGAAGAGGACTTTAATATTCCGTTAAGCGATTATTTTATATTACAAAATCAAGTGACAAATTCGAACGCCTACTTTTCGTTGGTACCAGGTATTAATCATAATATGACGACTTCTATTTCTCCATTGGTATCGGAGCTTGTTTTTTCCGAAATGAGGGATTTTTTAAGCAGAGTTCCGTGTGTGATGGTAGATATTGAAGATGGAATAATTAAAAAATCGTTCGAGGTGATTCCTAAGAACGGGGGATTTATTATAACGAGTGAAGAACCACTTGGTGTTATTCAATTGTACGGAATTGGAGGGAGAGTTTGTTTTGAAACAAAAACGAATAGATTACAGTTGGACATTTCTACACTAGGAATACCAACAGGAATGTATTTTATTAAGGTTAATACGGGAGATGTAATTGGGGTGATAAAAGTATTTATTCATTAAATAATTACAAATACTCCGCTGAAATTCCTTTCGATTTATTCCAATTTGGTAAGCAATATTTAAGAGGTTGTTTGTTCCACCCGCTGGAATTTCGCAAAATTCATGATCCTATATATTGGACTTTCTCTTTATCCTTAGGAAGGCTTGAAAAATTGATTTATGGCAAGTTTAAATGAAGATAATATTCCTTTGCCTTTGGGCGTAATAAGACGGGTTGAGTGTATCATTCTTTTAATTATTACGCACAAAAAAACCGCTAAGAATAAAAACTCTTAGCGGTTTTGTATGATTTTTATTACTGCTTAATCACCGATTTGGTAAAAGTACCTCCTTGGGTGATAATGGTAATGTAATACGTCCCTTGCGAAAATGCATCTAAGTTAATAGAAGTCGTATTAGATCCATTTACCGTTAACAGGTTCTGAATAGCTACCACTTTTCCCGTGGCATTTAATACGTTAATTCTAATGTTTTCGTTACCGATATTGTTAAAACTTATTTGTACATCCGAAACGGTTGGATTTGGGAATACTTTTATTTGTAGCTCCTGGTCATCAATTTTGGAAACAGAAGTAAGGTCCCAATTGTTATCAAAATAGGTTTTGTAAGCACCTGCTCCATGGGTGCCAATCACACAGAATCCATCACTTTCACGGTAATCAATTTGTTCAATTACCACGTTTCCAATTAGGTCTGATGCTTGCTGAACCCAAACCGTGTTTTCACCATCTAGATGGTTTGTGGCAAATAACCCTATGGATGTTCCTAATAAAACAGCATTTCCATTAGTGGTAGATATAAACTTAGCCCATCTAAATGACGGCCCATTTCCACGGAAATAAAAGTTTGGAGGTAAACCAGGTTCTGGATCTCCTTTCAGGTTACCTTCAACACTTGCCCATGTAATTCCTCCATCTGTAGTGGACCACATACTGATAGTATTGTAATTCGAGAATGTTACAATTACATTATTTGAATTGGAGGGATCAATATCAATGTTTGAGGTATATCCACCACTACTAATATCACTTGACAGGTCAGTTACGGTAGCATTACTAGTACCATCATCTTCAATTTTATAAATTTTTCTACCCGAGGTTCCTACATACACCGTGCCTGGGTCACTTTTGGAGGAGCTTAAAGCGGTAATAGTACCATTTACTGAGCCAATTGATTCCCACAAGTCATTGCCACTATCCAAGGCCGCCAAATCTTCGTTTCTCCACAAATCACCACCGTTTGGTAAATACATTCGATTATTATCGGCAGCATCCAATATGAAGGGATGGTTAAAAAGGAAATTGGAATTTGCGTTTTGAGGGGTAATATACCTTCTGGAAAAACTGCCATTTATACGCGTTTTCATTCTATAAATATTGCCATATTGAGAAGAGAAATAATACACCTCTTCTCCTCCAGCTTTTGCACAAAAACAACCATCACCACCGGAAGTAAAAGTCCAGTCGGTATTGGTGTCTGCAGAAATTGTCATCCAACTTCCATTATCTTGATATCCCGAGCATACAATTTCATTTTCTTCTAGATGATCAATCCCCATTCCATAGAACTGAGTGGTTTGGTATCCATTATTTAAACTGCTCCAAATAACTTTACTTGATTCCGGGTCATTTGTTAAATGAAGTCCACCATCCGTACTAGCTAACAATTGATTTGGATGATGTGGGTTGAATGCTAAACTCTGTTGATCTGGGTGTTGGTTATCCTCATAATAGTCAAAATGGGAATATCCATCCGCAGAATATCCTCCTAGTTGTCTCGTACCTGAGGTATTTGCAAAGCCATTATTATTACGGAAAAGGTTCGTAGCTCCAAGATAAATCATATTTTCATTTAGGGGATCTACTATTAAACTCATGCAATAGTTACCTTGAGTATTCAGGTTATACCCCTTGGAAGGAGGTAAGTTATTCGATCTGTTTTCCCAAGATCCTCCAGAGGCACTCCCGTCATTATTTAAGTAGGTGTATTTCCAAAATGAAACATCCGATTGACCAAAACTGGGTGTCACGGTATAGTAATAAACAATGTTTTCATTACTTGGTGCAATAGCCAGTAGCGTTCGTTCATGAACTAATGGTAAACTCGAAGGCGAAATATTAACCCAATTAATTCCATCCGTAGATCTCCAAAATCCGGTTTGGCTTCCTATGGAACCAATTTGTGCATAACAAATACCCGTAGAGGTAACCACAATATTTGTCCAATCGGCACTAGCAGAGCCACCCAAAACTAAGGTCCATGTACTACCTCCGTCCTCCGATCTTCTAATTCCTTTAGAAGTGGCAGCATAAATTTCATCTTGATTCAGATTTGAGGCATCCATGGCAATGTTATATATATAACTCCAGTCACCTCTTTTTTGCGCGAGTGTCGCGGTAGATGGCATTTGTGTCCATGAAGAACCATCATCTATAGATTTGTACATTCCACTACCATAAAACATGGCAGAAAATGATTTGCTGGCTGAGTTTCCAATAGATTCTCCTGAACCATAATAAAATACATTTGATTTCCCGGGTCTTGGGTCTTGCATGACACATGATACAGCCGATTGATCTTCGTAATTTGTGGCTCGGCTCCAAGAAGTTCCGAAATCCGAACTACGCCACATGCCACCGCTTATTCCTCCTGCTAAAATGACATTTTCCATTTCCTTATGGAATGAAATAGCACGAGTTCGTCCACCTACATTTCTCGGCCCAATTGGAATAAACTCTTGGTTACTTTCATCTCTTGCATGCGACACTGCCTTAGGAAGTGTCGAGGCAAAAGCAAGCTCACGCATTTTTATGTTTTCTGGTATTAATCCAGTAGCTGGATCTTTTAGGCGTTCTAATTCATAATCGGCTCGACCAATAATACTCATCTCCCTTTTAGATAAATCAGAAGTTGATTCGGTGGAACATGAAAAAAGACCTACCGACAGAATGGAGGTCAAAAACAAGTGTGATAATTTCATCAATAATTATTGAAAATGAGTAAAGACATCGCTATTAGAAATGAAATAGCAATATGAAACTGCTTCCATCTGGAAGTAATTCGTAGCAATTGATGGCGAAAATACCTTGTGAAATAGGCGGATGCAAATTTATTTGGCCGCCGGTCCAAATTTAACAAAAAGTTTACTTTTTTAAAGCTACTATTTGTGTTTGTTCTTTTAATAGAATTCCTAAACGATTCTCGAAAGCTTCGGTTATAAATTCATATGCAGCGTAGTTTTCATTTCTACGAGCACTATCTCTTACCTCTACTAGAAACTTAACCATACCGTCAACAGTTGTATCCTTATTGATTAGATGTTTTTTGTTCTCTATGGTTTGGATGATTAGATCCTCGAAGTGAAATTCTTTAGATGTTGATTCCATTACCGATGTATTTTAAAAGTTCTGATTTAGTAGATTCATTGTTAAATTCACCACTATATTCAACAGTTACCGTTGTACTCGTTCTATCCGTGATCCCTCTACTTGTTACGCATAAGTGTTGTGCTTCAATAATTACGGCTACGGAATCTGTTTGTAAGGCATTTTTTAACTCCTCCATAATTTGAATCGTTAAACGCTCCTGAACCTGGGGTCTACGAGAATAATAATCTACAATTCGATTAATTTTGGATAACCCAATAACATTTCCAGTAGAAATATAGGCAACATGTGCCTTTCCAACAATCGGTAAAAAGTGATGTTCACAGGTTGAATTTACCGAAATGTTCTTTTCTACCAACATTTTATTGTAACCGTATTTGTTACTGAAGGTAGACATCTTCGGTTTGTTTTTTGGATCTAATCCGTGAAATATTTCGTTGATAAACATTTTTGAAACTCGATGAGGTGTTCCTTTTAAACTATCATCAGTCATATCTAACCCTAAGGTCTCCATGATTTTAAAAAAGTGCTCTTCAATTTTGGCCTTTTTTTCAGAATCAGTTAAGTCAAATGCATCTGGTCTCATAGGAGTTACTGCACTAGATGAAGCATGAGAATCTCCCATTTCATCCATTAACAATTCATTCACTACTTTGTCGTCTTTCATCTCTTTAAATAGTTGTGAGTAACACTATAGATACTCCAATTTAGCGTGCAAAGGTACAGGTATTTTAAAGTTGAAAACCTTTTAGTTTAATATTCTTTTGTAAAACTGGTATAGGATTATTTAATATTCATTTAACTGCAGGTTAAGAACTCCTTCGCTTATGGTCACTTTTGGATCGGCTGGATTTCCACTATATAGGGTTCCTTCAAAATGGCCATTCAAAACTCGGTCCGTGTAGCTATTAATGGTAAATGAAAATTCTTGTGCATTATTTATATTGGTGCCAAACGGAATGTCTAAGGTGTTCACATAGGTTGTGGATAGGGTGGGGTGGTTGTGGTCGATACTGTAATTAATAGTGATGGGAAAATCAATGTTCTCTAAGTCAATTCTATCTACACGGAACATGATTCTTTGAGGGTTTCCATTTTCCACCAACCTCTGGAGCTCCAATGCCTGTCCTTGCTTGTAATAGGCATTGAAAATTGGGTCTTGTAAAAGAACCTTATAGTTCGCAGTTACCAAGGTGTCATTCGCCTTGAAATTAATGTGGTTATCCACTTCTACAGGGGGGATAATAGTGGACTCCTCTTTTTTACATGAGGTAATAACCCATGTGGTCAAAGCGAGTAATGCGATCCATACATATTTAATCATGAGTTTGCTTCGTTTGTGAAATGCAAATTAACCATTAATTATTGGTATTCAAACATGACATATTTCAGCAGTTAAAATGTTTACAGCGCTTAATTTTTAATGTACATTTGCCCTTATTAAGATTTATTCTAAATAAGAAACATGAATGTTTTTATTGCAGATAGCAATGTTATTATTAGAGAAGGCCTAAAGTCCATTATATCAATGGTTTCGGGTGTGGAATTTGTAGGTGAAACCGAAAGTAGCGGTGAGTTACTTGCCATGCTGGTAAATAAAACTCCGGATATTCTTTTTATTAATTACGCATCTTCTTTGATTTTAGAAAGTGACGTAGAGCTAATTATGAATACGATGCCTTCGATTAAGGTAATTGGTATTACCGAAAGACCTGATCGTGTAAGTGTTCAGAAGTACATTAAGAATAATATTGATGGGCATCTTTTATATTCGTGCGATACAGCGGAAATTCATGATTGTATGAAGTTTGTTTATAGGGGAGAACGATTCTTTTGTGGCAAAGTATTGGAGGTTATGAATTTGGATAATCGGAAAACATTTAATTGTCAAGGTGTTCGATTATCAAAAAGAGAATTGGAAGTTATTGAATTTGTGGCAAAAGGGTTGTCAAATAAAGAAATTGCGGAAGAAATGTTCCTTTCTGTACACACCATATTAACCCATCGAAAAAACTTAATGAATAAATTAGGTTTAAGGAACACTGCAGGTTTGGTTGTTTATGCGGTTCAAAATGGAATTCATAACGCATTAGACTTTTCGGTCAATTAAGATACCATTTTCATGAAAAATATTGGATTGTTTTACGGTTCAGATACCGGAAATACAGAAGTTATAGCCGGACTTATCCAAAATAGAATTGGTTCAGATCAAGTAGACTTATTTGATATGTACGATTGTCGTACCACCGATTTATTAAAATACGATCATTTAATAATTGGTTTATCCACGTGGCATGATGGTCAGTTGGTCAGTGCATTTGATGATATTGAAGACGAATTAAAAGAGCTAGATTTTACAGGTAAAACCATTGCTTTATTTGGACTTGGTGATCAATTTGGATATGCTGATTATTTTATTGACGGGGTAGGAATAGTCGGGGAGATCATTCAAAAGAATGGTGGGAAAATAGTGGTCAATTGGCCAATTAGGGATTATGATTTCGAAAATTCGAAAGCCGATTTAGGAAATGGAAATTTTTTAGGTTTAGCTTTAGATGAAGACAACCAAGATAATATGACCGATGAGCGAATTGATGAGTGGTTACCTCTGGTTTTAGAAGCCTTTGGAAGAACATAAAATTTAAAACCGATGAAAATCGGTTTTTTTTTGTTCTAAAAGTGACCTTTTAACCCGAGATACGTAGGTTGAATATCACCAATGAATTGTAATGATTAAATTCGTATTTAAATCTTAAACAATGAACAATTTTGAATTCCAAAACCCGGTAAAAGTTTTATTTGGTAAAGGTCAGATTGAAAATATAGCCAACGAAATACCTGAAAATTCTCGAGTACTTGTATTGTATGGAGGAGGGAGTATTAAAAAGAATGGTATTTACAAGCAAGTAATGTCCGCATTGAATGCTTTTACCGTATTTGAGTATGGAGGTATTCCCGCAAACCCAGAATATGGTGTTTTAATGGGGGCGTATAAAATGATTCAGGAAAAAAACATCGATTTCCTACTGGCTGTTGGAGGTGGCTCCGTGATTGATGGTACAAAATTTTTGAGTGGTGCAGCTACCTTTTCAGGGGAAGATCCCTGGCAGATATTAACGGAAGGCATTCCTACCTTGAAAGGAATGCCATTTGGTACAGTACTCACATTACCTGCAACGGGATCTGAAATGAATTCTGGGGCGGTAATTACCAAAGCAGATACCAAAGAAAAAAGAGTAATGGGCGGAAAAGGGTTATTTCCTGTTTTCTCGGTATTAGACCCTTTGGTTGTTAAATCTATCCCTACCCGACAATTACAAAATGGGGTAATTGATGCCTATGTACATGTTCTGGAACAATACCTGACATCTACCCATCCGGCAAAATTACAAGACCGTTTTTCGGAAGGTATTTTACAGACTTTAATTGAAGTAGGTCCTGAAATTGTAAAGGATCCATCCAATTATGAATTAGCCGCCAATTTTATGTGGTCTTGTACCATGGCTCTAAATGGATTAATTCAAAAAGGTGTTCCTACCGATTGGGCAACCCATATGATTGGTCATGAATTGACCGCTTTACATGGTATTGATCACGCTCGTACCTTGGCTATTATTGGCCCCAATTTGTACCAGCATCAATTTGAAAATAAACAAGATAAATTGGCGCAGTACGGCAAACGTGTCTGGGGATTAACAGGAACGGATAATCAGAAATTGGCTGAAGAGGCGTTGAACAAAACCATTGCGTTTTATCATTTAATGGGAATGAAAACCAAACTTTCCGAAAATGCGGATAACTTTGAGAATACCTCTCAAATTATTTTTGAAAGATTTGCGGAAAGAGGTTGGAATGAATTGGGTGAAAACAAAACAATTGGCCCAAAAGAGGCGAAAGAAATTGTGGAAATGGCCTATTAAAATTGTATTTGCTTTCTGGAATACGATTAAAAATTCTTCAAAGGAGATCAACTTGTTTTTCCAAATAGGGATGTTCAAGAAATTTGAATACTAAAATAAACTAAATAATTACGATGAAATTAATTTCGTGGAATGTGAATGGTATCCGTGCGGTAGCCAAAAAAGGACTTATTGAAATATTAGAAGGGTTGGAGGCTGATATTATTGGCTTTCAGGAAACCAAAGCGCAGATAGTTCAAGTAGAAGAAGTATTGGCTCCACTAGGTTATTATGTAAGTGCTAATGAAGCTGAAAAAAAAGGATATTCGGGTACCGCCATTGCCTCCAAAGTAAAACCAATAAGCGTAACTCTTGGAATTGGAGTGGCCGAGCATGATACGGAAGGGAGAACGGTTACAGCGGAATTTGATGATTTTTATGTCGTGAATTCTTATATTCCTAATTCAGGTCAGGGATTGAAGAGAATAGATTACCGTGAATCTTGGGATAAAGCGATGCTAGCCTACCTGAAGGGATTAGAGGCTAAAAAACCGGTTGTTTTTTGTGGAGATTTGAATGTGTGTCATCAAGCAATAGATTTGGCCAGACCTAAATCCAACTACAATAAAACTGCAGGGTATACGCAGCGTGAGATTGATGGACTGAGTAATTACATTCATGCAGGATTTGTGGATTCTTTTAGAACTTTGTATCCCGAAGAAGTAAAATATTCTTGGTGGAGTTATCGTGGTGGAGCGAGAGAAAAGAATGTGGGATGGCGATTGGATTATTTTTTGGTTTCAGAATCTTTAATGCCTCAGGTGAAGGATTCTATTATTTTAAATGAAGTAGTGGGGTCTGATCATTGTCCCGTGGGAATAATTATTTAAAATTAAAGAGTTTCTTTTTGGGTTGAGCTTGCTTTTCTTTTTTGCGTTGATTTCGCTCATCTTTGGTATTGCTCCCCAAAATTGAATCTTCTAAACCATGGAAAGTGATCATCCATAATAGGGTGAAAAAATTCTGATAAGGCATTTTTGAAATCTTAAATTTACTCTGATGATAATAGGGCGTACCGGGAATGTTTTCTGTTTTTAAAATTCCATTGGCTAGCCCAGATGCCATATTGTTAAAGAAACCTGGTTTTTGCCCCTGGTTTTTTGACTCTAACTGAATCTTCAAGTCTTTATAGTGCGCATCCATCGTTCCAATTGCTCCGTTCGAACTAAGGGTACTCCTAATTTTCATGCTTTTTATTTGACCATCATTAACGCTTACACGAATAATTGGTTTTAAAACAGAATTGAATTTTTTCAGATCCAAATTTTTTGCATTCACACTAAACTGAGTCAAACTAGTAGGGCTATCCAAATGTACTTTTATTCTGGAGTTAATAGTACCCGTACCGTTAATTTTCGTTTTTACATGAATATCCAACATGGAATTTTCATCGATTTCTTCGGGGATGTTCGTCAAGTTTTGCGCTTGGATATTCATTTGTGTAAAGTCCAATTTACCATGAATAGGTGTTAAACGACCAAGAAGATCCACCTTTATTGAGGTGTTGATGATGAGTAAATTTGCAATATGTACTGGAATAGGTAACGCTTTAATCAGATCGCCCAACATAGGTTTTACCACATTGGGTGGGTGGGGTAAGGTAAGGTTTGTGTGAAGATCTAATTCTAGGTTATCGATGAAAATAGAGTCGGCATACATTTTTTCATTGGTAACCCATTCCATAAAATTGATATTTGAGATCACACATTCGTCTAGTTTAAAGTCGATCCACCCTTTCCGATACTTTTGCTGGGCAAAAAACTGTTTTGGATTTTTGCATGGGTTAAAGTCCACCATTTGTATATGTAGATTTCTAGTATCGCTATCGTATAAAATAGATCCAATCGAAATATAGGACTTATCCTGTAATTGAATATCAATGTTTTTAGACTGCAATAAATAACGATCAACCTGTACGTATTCAGGAGAATATAATGTTTCTTTAGTCACAATCACACCATACATTCCGTAGCTGAGGTTATTTACGGTCAACAATTCTGTGGTATCGTTTAAAGAATCTATGGTATGGTAAGTTATGGAGATATCGTCAAATGAGAATTCCCCTAGATTGAAGCTGTCGTAATGGTTTATAAAGAGCCCTCGGAAATCTACGGTATCCTGTTGAATCTCTTCTACCACGGGTAAATCGGAATAATGATAAATAGCCATTCTTGGTTCGGATACCAAAAAGGATTGTGCACTAATAACACGTTCGTTAAACGCCTTTAGGATGTCAAATCCAGTAAGCGAAATTTCATGGATATGTAAATGAAAAAACGTGTTCTCAAGGGTCTTACCATCGGAGTCACGTTTCAAAATCACTAAACTATCCTTTGGTATTAGCTTGATGTCAAGAAGCTTTATGGAGCCCGAAATGATGTTTAGGTTAATGTCATCAATAGAAATTAGATAGTGCGAGTTTTCGGATTCATTGTATTTTTTTACAATATCGTTTCGAATAATAGTGTTGGCAATGTCTTCCGCATTAAAGAATAGGTAGGTGGTTATGCCGGCCAATACCGTTAAAAAAAGAATACTGCCAATAATTATTTTTTTACCCAAGATAGTTCACTTTGTATAGTAGGGTAAAAATAAGGATAATGATGGTATGTTGTATCGGAAATGTAAAAGGTTAATCTTCTTCTAAGGCAATAACAAAAATGTCTTCATTATTGTTTTTCATTAAGTATTTTTCTCTCGCAAATTTTTCCAGCTTTTCCTTATCGTTTAAAAGATTGTCTAGGTCTAGTTTCGTTTCCTCAATTTTCACCTCGAAATATTCCTTTTCACTTTTTATGGTTTTAAGTTCACTTCGTAGTTTGTATAACATAAAAGCATCGTTACTGTCAAAAAATAACATCCATACCACAAACGCTAAAACGGTAAGGGAATACCTGTTTTTTAAACCAGATGGTATTTTGTCTAAATATTGCTTTAACATGGATTCAAAAATAGATTGCTATACCCGAGGTTTAGTGCTACCGAAATAGCACTTATTAACAACTCAAAATGGAAACGAGAAATGGACTAGTAAATTTTTAATCGTTCTGCCTGAACTTTTGGATTGGCCATGTACTCGTCATAGGTCATTTGTTTGTTCACCACCCCTTTTGGACCGATTTCAATAACCCTATTGGCTACCGAATTAGTAAAGGTATGATCGTGAGAAGCAAACATCAAAGTTCCTTTAAAATCAACTAATGAATTATTAAAAGCTTGGATAGATTCCAAATCTAAGTGATTCGTTGGTTCGTTGATCATCAAGAAATTTGCTTCGGCAAGCATCATTCTTGAAATCATACATCTCACCTTTTCTCCTCCGGAAAGAACATTGGCTTCCTTGAAGGTTTCTTCACCGGTAAATAACATTTTGCCTAAGAAACCACGAACATATACGTCATCCTTATTTTCGGAGTATTGTTTTAACCAATCAATCAAATTGTCTTTAGTGTCAAAAAATGATTCGTTATTTGATGGTAAATAAGCAGTAGTCATAGTCTGACCAAAGTAAAAACTACCGGCATCTGCTTCCGAGTCGCCATTTAGAATTTTAAATAACTCGTGGATGGCCAATGTGTTTTTACTAATCACCGTAATTTTATCTCCCTTGGTTACATTTAAATCAAGGTTGGAGAATAATGGGGTGCCATCTAAAGATTTGGCTAAACCTTCAACATGTAAAATTTGATCTCCTGCTTCTCTTTGTTGGTTAAAGAATATGGCGGGATACCTTCTTGATGAGGGTTGAATATCCTCTACATTAATTTTATCCAATAATTTTTTACGAGAAGTTGCTTGCTTGGATTTGGATGCATTGGCACTAAATCGGGCAATAAAATCTTGTAATTCTTTTTTACGGTCATCCGCTTTTTTATTGGAGGATTGTTTTTGTCTTAAGGCCAATTGACTCGACTCATACCAGAAACTGTAATTACCCGTAAAGGTCTTAATCTTCCCAAAATCAATATCCGAAATATGAGTGCAAATCGTATCCAAAAAGTGTCTGTCGTGAGATACTACGATAACGGTGTTTTTAAAATCTAATAGGAAATCCTCTAGCCAAGATATGGTTTCCATATCCAAATCATTGGTAGGCTCATCCAAAATCAGAATGTCAGGGTTACCAAATAAAGCTTGGGCTAATAACACTCTTACTTTCATTGATCCCGGGATATCTTTTAATAGTTTGAAATGATCTGCTTCTTGAATGTTCAAATGACTTAACAAGGAACTGGCATCCGATTCTGCATTCCAACCGTCCATTTCAGCAAATTCACCTTCTAACTCAGAAGCCTTGATTCCATCTGCATCCGTAAAATCTTCTTTTGCGTAAATCTCATCTTTTTCCTTCATGATTTTCCATAACTCAGCATGGCCCATCATGACGGTGTTTAGAACCGAAAATTCATCAAACTCTGTATGCGTTTGACGAAGTACCGCCATCCGTTTTCCAGGCTCAATACTTACATGTCCCGAATTTGGAACAATGTCTCCTGCTAGTATTTTTAAAAAAGTTGATTTACCGGCTCCATTTGCACCAATTACACCAAAGCAATTAGAACCATGAAACTTGATGTTAACTTCATCAAAAAGAACACGTTTACCGTATTGTAAAGAAACATTATGTGTAGAAATCATATCCGGAAATTTTGAGTTTGCAAAAGTAATGAATCTTTAAGATTTTAGATTGTTTAGAGACAGTTTCTTTCCCTTTTTATTGCGATGAAAATGCAAAATTGAAATGACCCGTACCTATTTTCTTCCTTAAAATCAATTTGATAATATGCCGTAAACAGGAGTTTTCTTACCATGGCCTTAATTTGGGGTAAGTTAATTCGGTAGTAAATATGGTTCCTACTTTTTACTAGAAAAGGGCATGAAAGATTTAATGAAGGAATATTGTTTGGTCTAAGTATTCCTGTGGGAGTAGAAATTCATATTCATAGTGCAATTTTTTATAGTAGGAGGGAAGTAGGGCGGGATTAAATTAGGAATACAATTCTCTGAATAAAAATGCGTTACGTATATAAATTAATATATGTCCATAGGTATACTTGGTGCGAAAGAACAAATTCAAATTGCTGTAATTGCCTTTGTCGTGGTAAATTTGGTATTCTTCATTGACGTAGGATATTACAATTTTTATTGGATAGGAAATCTTTCAAATTGGGTGGCATTTGGTGTTTATTTCGTGGTATTATCCATAGCCCAATTAGGTGTCTTAGTAATTGTCCGAAAGCTTCGGATTAATCTGAAATTTATTTATGTATCCATATAGGATTAAATTTAGAACTAGCCACCTTGTTTTCTTTATGGAGATAGTGAGTATCCATGGAAATTGTGTTTATAAGAAATGTGGAAATTACTTTTTGATGCCATGAAGTCAGTCGGTTGTGTTTGATTAAAAATGAGTAATCGCTTTGGGCATACTGGTTTTTTATGCTTTCTATTTTCCCGGAAACGTTGCTTCCTTCCAAATACTTCCTTCCAAATAGCCTCCATTAAAAAAGGTCCTCTAACGAAGACCTTCTTTTTTATGCGGAGAATGAGAGATTATTTCATGATCTCTTCCATTTATTTGTTGGAGTACATTTCCAAAGAAGTATTCGCTTTGCGTATACGGATTTTTTATGTTTTCTATGTTTCCAGAAGCGTAGCTTCCATCAAAATAGCCTCCATAAAAAAAGGTCCTCTAACGAAGACCTTCTTTTCTATGCGGAGAATGAGAGATTCGAACTCTCGGTACCTTGCGGTACGCTAGTTTTCAAGACTAGTGCATTCGACCACTCTGCCAATTCTCCGCTGCGAAAGTACTCTTCTTTTTTATTTAGAAGCACATATTTATTAAAAATTTGAATGTTTTTTTTACCATGGATTTGTGGCCCATACGGTCACTTCCGGAATCATTCCTCGATCATCCATTGAAAGTGTTGATACTATGGTGTGTGCAATTTCTGCGCTGGTTATTTTTTTGTCCTGATCAGGCCTTTCAACTCTTTGTTCATTCCCGAAAGCGGTAGGAACTTCACTTGGGTTGACTAACATTACGCGAATATTATACGGGCGTAGTTCAGCTTGTAGGCATTGTGTTAAGCCTCTTACAGCAAATTTGGAAGCCGAATATACAGCTCCTGTTTTATAACCCGAAAGTCCAGATGTAGAGCCAATATTAATAATTGTACCGCCACCTTGGGCTTTGAAAATTTCTGACGCTTTTTGACTCATCATGGCCATGCCGAAAACATTGGTCTGAAAAATGGATTCGTAATCTGCTCTGGAAAGAGCCTCAATGGGTTTATGAACTCCAATACCCGCATTATTGATTAAGACATCCAATTTTCCATATTCTGATAAAACAGAATCAAATGAATGTTGAATGTCAGGATCGTTTTGAACATTAGCGTGAATTGGGAAAGCACCAATTTCTTTAGCCACTTTTTGAAGTTTGTTCTTATCTAATCCAGTGATAGCTACTTTTGCACCCAACCCAATGAGCAATTTTGCCGTTGATTTACCTATACCTGAAGAGCCACCTGTAATCAGGAATATTGCATCTTTAATTAACATAAATTTTTGGTTTTTTGATTATTGAAGCGACTAAAATATGGCTTAATACGGTTATGTTTGCCAATAAGTTATGTATTAACTTGGGATTATTAATTAAAATGTTTTTATTACGCTTGCACTTTTATTTTATCTATGAAGAAAATATTCCATAATACCTTGTTAGTTTCGGTTCTTACCGTTTTCTCTTTATTATCGAATTCGGCTTTTGCTCAAAATTCAAATAACCCTCCCAGAGCCTTGTTTCAAGCTGTGAATTATTACCACCCTGAGGAAGGGTCTTATGTGGAGTTTGTTTTAAGCTTTGATGCGATGTCCTTGAGTTATCAACAAACGGATAATTATTATCAAGCACGATTAGAGGTCCTTTATGTCGTGAAAAAAGGAACGAAAGTGGTCAAGTATCAGAAATTTGAAATTTTGAGTCCCCGAATGAAGCATGAATCCAATAGACAAGATTTTGCGGATGTACAAACCATGACCTTAATACCGGGTGAGTATACCGTTGAAATATCCATTTGGGATGCAAATAGAGACCTAAAACCCATTACAGCCATCCAGCCCTTGGTGGTGAATATAAAGAAAAATGAAATGGCTATGTCTAAAATCATTTTTCAAAAGGATGTGGTTGAGACCGAGGAAGAAGGACCCTTTATTAAAAATGGTTTGTCAATGACCCCATGGTTGGTAAATACAGTTCCCGCTTATATGGGAAGTATTTATCTGTATACAGAAGTATATAATTCAGATTTTGAATTAGGAATAGAAGGTGCCTATATTGAAAAACATACAATTCGTAATTTGGATGTAGATTCTCTATTTGAACACCGAACGGTAATTAAAAAGGTAAATGCCAATAATGTGAATATTATTTTAAAGAAACTTGATGTAACGAATCTTCCTCAAGGTGCTTATAGTTATTCTATGGAGTTGTTTAATCGTGATAATGAGTTAGTGGCTTCCAATGGTATTCAGTTTTATAGAGAGAGTTTGATCCCAAACTTGAAAAAACAAAATGCTTCCCTGGAGTTGGTGGATTTTGAAACGTACATGAGGTCGGCAACCAATCGTGATTCTATTGTAGATTTTGTTCGATGTGTTCGTCCAATCTCGAATACCGCAGATCAAAATTTTATTGATTACAATTGGTCTCGTGCCAGTTCAGATGCACTTCAAACTTTTTTGATTAATATGTGGGCAGAGAAGTATCCTGAAAATACTTTTTCGGAATGGCAAAAATACCGTCATGTAGTTAAGGTAGTGAATAAGAGTTTTGGTAGTGCTGCTAAAGCCGGATATGATACGGATCAAGGTATGACTTATTTAAAATATGGTGCACCTGACCAAATTACGGATCGTTCGCAAGAACCCTCTTCATATCCTTACGTTATTTGGCAATATTATTCACATCCAAAACAATCCAATGCCATGTATGTGTTCTATGACCCTTCTCTAACCTATAGGGATTATGAACTTCTACACTCCAATGTACGGGATGAAAAAAATAATCCACGTTGGAAATTAATCCTCCAGTCTAGAAATAACGCAAATGGCGATATTGATAAATCGGATGGGGTAGAACATTGGGG
>CAJXZP010000039.1 GCA_913062955.1 uncultured Flavobacteriales bacterium
GATATAATGTACGCTCACCGCAACGAGTAGTCCAAGAAATGCTTTGGGTTAAGGAACATTTTGGGGTGAGCAAGTACTGGATGTGTGATGACATTTTTGGTTTAAAACCGGGATGGGTACAGACCTTTCACGAGGAATTAAGAAAAAAGGATTTAACCATCCGATATAAAATCCAAAGTAGAGCCGATTTATTATTGAAAGAAAATAATATTGATGCTTTAGTGAGATCTGGACTCGAAGAAGTATGGATTGGGGCGGAAAGTGGTTCGCAAAAAGTACTGGATTCTATGGATAAAGGAACCACTATTGAACAAATTGAAACGAGTACCGCTTTATTGCAATCTAAAGGGGTACGGGTAGCGTACTTCTTACAATTTGGATATTTGGGAGAAACCAAAGAAGACATTGATGCTACCATGGATATGTTACTTCGGAATATGCCGGATAATATTGGGGTAAGTGTGTCGTACCCTTTACCAGGCACCCCCTTTTATGAAACGGTAAAAACCCAATTAAACGCCAAAGCGAATTGGACCGATTCGGACGATTTAGCCATGCTATTTCAAAACACTTTTAATCAGGAGTATTATAAATTACTACATCGATACGTACATAAGGTATATCGAAATGAACAAGCCAAAAAATGGCTGCAAACAGAAAAAATATTTTCTCCAACAGGGTTGAAAATGGTGGCTAAACGAATGGCATACACCCCGTTAATACCTCTTATGAAAACCCGATTGAAACAATTAAGTAACGTCAACTAATGAGCGCTGATTTTGATCATATCGCATCCGATTACGATGCCAGTTTTACGCACACTCCTATTGGAAAGGCCCAACGTAATGTGGTTTTTGCACAATTAGACCAAATGGGACTAAATTGGGAAGGACTAAAAGTTTTAGAGCTGAATTGTGGTACGGGGGAAGATGCCCATCAATTGGGTGAAAAAGGAGCCCATGTTTATGCGACAGATATTTCACCAGAAATGATCCGTCAAGCGACTGAAAAAAACAGCCATCACTCCAATGTTCAGTGCGAAGCTCTGGATATTACACATTTGGAAACCTACCGCCCCACAGAAAAGTTTGATCTCATCTTCTCCAATTTTGGAGGTTTAAACTGCTTAGATCGATCGCAATTGAAAGCATTTTTGGATACGGCATCTACAAGACTCGCAAAGAACGGCAAGCTGGTGCTCGTAATTATGCCCGAGTTTTGTGCGTGGGAATCTCTTTATTTTTTAGCTAAGTTTAAATTCCCGCAGGTTTTTAGACGTAAAAACAAGAAGGGTATTCTTGCGAATGTAGCGGGTAAAGAGGTGAAAACATATTACTATTCTCCGCTTAAAATGGTGCAGTGGGCACATACTTTAAAACTGCATTGGATTGCCCCTGTGGGATTTTTTCTTCCTCCTTCTTATTTGAATCCATTTTTTGCCAATCGTCTAAAAACGATTGATTTTCTTCAAAAAAGAGACGAAAAAGCATCCAATTCTTTTCATTTATCCGGTCTATCGGATCATTACCTAATTAGTTTAATTGCACGATAATGGATGTATTTTTAACACACGGATACTTTATCAAGGAAGATGCAATTGAGCAAAAAATCATGCGTCCTTATCCCCCATTGGGATTGTTATATTTATCCGCCTATTTAAAAACAGAACACCTTAAGGTAAAGGTATTTGATTCCACTTTTTCAGATTACCGATTATTACAGAAGTCCTTAATAGAGGAACAACCTAAAGTCATCGCTATTTATGCCAATTTGATGACCAAGGTGAATAATATTCGCTTGATGCAATGGATCAAATCCCAACCCGCACTCACCCAATCTAAAGTGGTTATGGGAGGTCCAGATGTAACCTATAATTGCGATAACTATTTACAAAACGGAGCCGATTTCTTGGTTATTGGAGAAGGAGAGCAAACGTTGTCGGAATTAGCATTAGCGCTTATTTCAGAATCCGGTTTTACCGAAATTACAGGCATCGCCTACCTTCACAAGAACCAACTTGTACAAACCGAAGCCCGCATAAAAATCAAAGATGTAAATCAATTACCCGAACCCGATAGAGAGGCTATTGATTTAAGTTTATACTTAAATGCCTGGAAAGATTTTCACGGCACCAACACATTAAACATCTCCACACAAAGAGGTTGTCCTTATACGTGTAAATGGTGTAGTACGGCTGTATACGGAAAGAGCTATCGTAGACGTTCCGCTCCATTGGTAGTCAAAGAAATTCAAGGGTTAATAAAAAATTACAATCCCGACTCATTATGGTTTGTAGACGATGTTTTTACGGTGAACCACAAATGGTTAGGCGAACTCCATCAAGAATTTAAAACCCATTCCATTTTTATTCCATTCGAGATCATTACCCGAGCGGAACGGTTGAATGATACGGTTTTACAACAACTCAAAGAAATGGGTTGCAGCAAAATTTGGATTGGTGCCGAAAGTGGCTCTCAGCGAATTATTAACGAAATGGATCGTAGAGTGGATATCAATCTCGTTCGGGATATGATTATCCGAACCAAAGAATTTGGAATTCAAACCGGGACTTTCATTATGGTAGGATATCCTACCGAAACTAAGGAAGACATTGATTTAACGGTAAAGTATCTAAAAAAAGCCGATCCGGATAGTTTTACAATTACGGTCGCTTATCCGATTAAAGGAACGGGGCTTTACAACCAAATTGAGGACCAAATCACCACCCATCTCGACTGGAGCAAATCTACCGATAGGGACATTGATTTCTCTCGTACTTATTCCCGTAGGTTTTACAATTACGCAGTAAACCATGTGGTAAACGAAGTAAATTCAGCGAAAGAATTCCGTAAGGGAAATACTTTTAAGGCCCTCAAATTCAAAGGAAAATCTTTAGCCGCTACAGCCCTAATGAAGGTATTATCATGAAATGGTTAGTAATAACCATACTATTTTGTTCGATGATTTCGTGTATTCACGATCCCATTTCGCCCATTCCAGATTCACCAGATGAAATTCAATTAAAATGGAATGCTTCGTACGAAAATGATAAAATAGACGATGCCATTCTAGGCTTGAATTGGGCTTTGTCGCAGGTGGGAGGAAAGAATACCCGTAATTCCACCAATGGATTTGAAATTAATGAGCAGACGATCACTCTTAATTTGAATCAAATTCAATTCTCCGAAAAAGGGTATTTGGCGATGTTCTCGTTGCATCAATCCCTAAAAAATTCGGAAACGTATTATAAAAATGGAAGTATAGATGTAGGTCGGTATATTACCCTACTTATAGGGTCCTCCATTCATTATTACCGATTTGTGAACATGCCTGCACATTTGAGCGAAGTGATTTCTAAATACAAGCTTCAACCTCAAAAAGGATTTCTCAATAATTCTGCCATTTCGCCCAATCATCGAACCCTTGCTTTTTCTGCTCCCGAGCATCTAAACCAGCTTTTCCTTTCCTCCGAAATAGATTCAGTCACAGGACGTACCATCGAATTTGAGACCATGGAATTGGGTTCGAATGGACAAATAATTTTTGGCATTTTTGATGCCGATAGCCATCTGGTAAATTCAGCAGACCCATCCATCTCGGCTTCTGGAAAACCGGCCAAATGTATGTGGTGTCATGAAAGTAAAATCAACCCCCTGTTCCGTACACAAAGCGATTCATTAGGTTTCTTAACCGCAAATCAGTTACGGGATTCCTTAGTCAGCTTTCGACAAATTCACATCGAGTCGCAATCACATTTAAGTTCTGGAATATACTATTCCAAATTGGAAGCCCATGTGCAAATGGAATTGCAATACATCCTGTTTAAACAACCCAGCCCAATGCGCTTAGCTAACGAATGGAATATGACCCAAAATAAGGTAGAAACACTATTGGCAAATCAGCCTCGGTTTACGTATCCGGAGTTTCCATTTTTACCAGCAGGATACATCCGAAACAACATCGAATCCTACGCTCCCTTTATTGGATTACTCACCTCGAAAAGTGTTCGAGAACCTTCACCTTACGAAGTCAATTACATTGATTAATTCCAAATCCATAACGTCACTTATATTGCGTACATGGTATTTCCTACCCTTACTTCTTTTATGTGCCATCTATACATGGAAATCCACTTTCGCACCTATAGGCGATTTCGGAAACTATTATTATGCTGGTCAATTTTTACAGCAGGGTATTTTTGATTCAAACATCTATTTCCCAGAATATTTCAATACCAAAATTTTCGACCTTAATCAACAGTATTCCTTTTTGAGTTTTGCTCCCAACTCTCCTTTTATTGCGCTTCTTTTTGCCCCACTTTCTTTCTTTTCGGTTCCCATAGCTAAACTTGTATTTTCACTATTCAGCGTATTTCTATTCCTCTATAGTTTAGTTCAGCTTAACAAGTCCTACCCCCTTTCAAAATGGACCATCGCCCTTCTACCTATTTTGATTTTTGTTCCCCTAAAGAATCAAATTTTATTCGGGCAGCTCTATTTTGTTTTGTTTTTTCTATTGACCATGGGATTCTTGGCCTACAAAAAGGAACGTTGGACCTTCCTTTCCATCTGGTGGGGACTGGCAATTATGCTGAAGATTTTCCCGGTCATTCTTATCCTATTCCTACTTCTAAATGGAAAAATAAAAGGACTCGTTTACCTAATAATCAGTAGCACGATTCTTCTTTTCATAACCCTACCATTTACAGGATGGCATCCGTGGGTCTATTTACTAACAGAGGTACTTCCTAGAGCGAATGCGGGTGAAATTGCGGGAGAATATGTAGATCACTACCAGTCCGTTTTCATGTTCTTAAAACGCCTTTTGGTATTTCATCCCGTAGAAAACAATTCCATTGGATTTAACGCACCTTTCCTATTTAAGCCTATTATTTTAGCCTTCAAATTAATGGGAATAGCGACCCTTAGTTTTTTAACCTGGAAAGAAAAAAATAACCTCATCACCTTTTCTTTATGGTTAATACTTAGCTTGTTATTAACTGCTTATGGAAGTACGTATTCATTTCTTCTATTCCTTCCATTCGTTTGGGCCGTGCCCCAACTTCGGATTCCGTTTAATGCCCAAAGTGCCCTGCTCCTACTTCTGGGAATAGCCTTTAACAGCTCCCTTTTTCCGCTAATGCATTTTCCTTTCCAATACCTTCGGATGTTTATTTTTATGGCACTATTTGTTGGAATAATTCTTCGGTACAGAAATTCAATCCCCTTAAAGAAAATAGCTTTCGCAGTTACCTTAGGATCCTTCGTTTGCATCCCATTCTTTAAAATAACAACGAACGAACCCTATGCAACATCCTTCTCCATGCCCATTCTTACCTATAATTACCGAATAAAAAATAATCTACTCACCTATTTTTATTGGAATAAAAATGGACCACAGAAAGAAACTATTTCATATCCAATAACGTCTGTATCCACTTCTGGTATTGAAATTATTGAAAATCAAATACTTTATAATAATCAGCCATTAACAAATTCGTCTTCTACTAAAAAAGAAGCCCGATTAATTAATGGCCATCATATCTTATATTTATCCGATGCAGGGAGAGGTATCGGATTTTATCAACTGAGAATAATCGACATTGAAAAATAAAATCATCATATTCAATCCACAGAGTGCCAATTCAAAGCATAGAATTCCAAATTCTATTCTTCAAATTGGAGCGTCTGTTCATGGCCATCACGACTACATTTTAGTGGATGGAAACTTAGAAAAAGATCCGCTAGAAAAAATCATTAATTTGGTAAAATCAGGAGAATACGGATATTTCTGTTCTTCCGTAATGCCTGGACCTCAACTGCGACAGGCTATTCCGTTTACCAAAAAGATCAAGGAGGATTTCCCCGAAATAACCACCATTTGGGGTGGTTATTTTGCCTCCAACCAATACCAAGTTTGTATGGACTCCGGAGTGGTTGATTACATCATTAATGGCCCTGGTGACGTGGCTTTCCCTACCTTGATTAAGGAACTGGAGAAAGGCAATACCACCGAATTATCTAACATAAAGAATGTGATTTATAGAGATGCTACCGGAACGGTTCAAAAAACAGCGAAGGAACCTCTTTTAGATCAAGATGCCTTGGCTCCATTACCATACCAGCACCTGGACAAATTCTATTCCGTAAAGAATTATTTGGCCAAAACATTTATGGGCGGAACCACACTTTCCTACCATTCGAGTATGGGATGTCCGTTTTCATGCTCGTTTTGTGGCATTGTTCCCATTTTTAATGCTTCTTGGAAAGGAAAATCGGCTGAAGGGATGTATTCGGATATTAAATACTTTAAAGATCACTATGGGATTGACGCCATTGAGTTTCACGACAATAATTTCTTCACCTCTAAAAAACGGGTGGTGGAATTTTCGAAACTTATTTTAAATGATAACATCAAATTTTGGGGAGAAGGCAGAATTGATACCATCAATAAATACTCGGACGAAGATCTAATCCTGATGAAAAATGCGGGCTGCACCATGATTTTCTTAGGTGCCGAAACGGGTAACGATGAAGTTCTAAAACAAATGAACAAAGGCGGAACACAATCGGGTCAAATGATCCGGGATTTTGCGGCACGAATGAAAAAAGTAGGTATCATACCGGAAATGTCTTTTGTACTTGGAATGCCTGCAGATACGGAAGAACAAGTGTACAAGCAGATTTTATGGGATATCAATTTCATTAAAGAAATCAAGGAAATCAATCCAGATACCGAAATCATCATTTACTTGTACAGTCCAACACCGACAGAAGGATCGGACTTATACCAACAAATATTGGATGCAGGTTTTAGCTTTCCGTCTACATTAGAGGAATGGATTTCTCCGAGTTGGGAAAACTTTGATTTACGAAAAAACCCATTAACACCTTGGTTAAAGCCATATATGATTGATATTATCAAAGATTTTGAAACCGTACTTAATGGGAAATACCCAACGGTATCGGACTTTAGAATTAAGGGATATAAAAAATCGCTTTTACAATTGGCATCCAACTGGCGTTACAAAACAGGTTTCTATAAACTTCCATATGAAATCAAGGTATTACACAAAATTTGGAAATACAGACAACCCGAAATTGAAGGGTTTTACTCGGAATAAATGAAAAAATTCGTCCAGAAATTAATTCACCCATTTTATAAACGTTACCATTTTTGGTATCACAGGAAACCTCGTAAGTACCGTTTTAAAAAGGTGTATACGATGGTGCAACCGGGAGTATTCTCTCCTAAAAACACCATCAGTACCAAAGTATTTCTGGACTATATCACCTCCTTAGATTTACACCAAAAATCCGTTTTAGAACTGGGATGTGGAAGTGGTATCCTTTCTATTCAAAGCGCTTTTCAAGGAGCTCGTGTTACCGCATCAGATATAAACCCAAAGGCAATTGATTCTGTAGAAATAATCGCAAAGAAACAAGGCCTTCACGTTTTGGGAGTTTTAAGCGATCTATTGGAAAAACTGCAGGGGCACGAATTCGACTATATTTTCATTAATCCACCGTATTATCCAAAAAAACCGCATAATCTTGAAGAAAACGCCTGGTTTTGTGGAGAAAACTTTGAGTTTTTTCAAAAAATGTTTTTGCATTTTTCAGGAATAGATACCCAAAAAGTAAAGCTGTTAATGATTTTATCGGATGCCTGCGATTTGGATGCCATCACTAAAATTGCCAAAGCCAACCAACTTCAATTAAAAGAAGTTCATCGCGTCCAATTAACGTTTGAGGTCAACTCCATTTATCGGATTGCGTAATTAAAGTCCCAATTGGTGAATATTTTACCAAAAAATCGGAATTACTAATTAAACCATAGAAACGCACGCAGCCACTTTGTTACATTTGTAAATATGAACGAATACTTGGATGCGGATCCTGAACATCTATCGGGTTCAGATAGAGATTTGGAAAAGGTTTTAAGACCTAAATCATTTGATGACTTTACAGGTCAAGATCATGTGGTGGAAAATCTAAAAGTATTTGTAGAGGCCGCCAAATTACGGGAGGAAGCATTGGATCATGTATTGCTTCATGGACCTCCAGGATTAGGGAAAACTACCCTTTCCAATATCATTGCCAATGAATTAGGGGTAGGTATAAAAATCACTTCCGGACCTGTTTTGGATAAACCAGGCGATTTAGCCGGCTTACTTACCAATTTAGAAGCCAACGATGTTTTATTTATTGATGAGATCCATCGATTAAAGCCTATTGTAGAAGAGTTTTTATACTCGGCTATGGAAGACTATAAAATCGATATTATGATCGATACAGGACCCAATGCGCGTACCGTTCAAATTGAACTAGAACCCTTCACTTTAATTGGAGCCACTACACGTTCGGGTTCATTAACAGCACCTTTACGTGCCCGTTTTGGAATCAATTCTAGATTAGCCTATTACAATTCCGATTTACTAGCGACCATTGTGACTCGTTCAGCCGATATTTTAAGTGTACGTATCGATGTTGAAGCGGCTCAGGAAATTGCATCTCGTAGTAGAGGGACTCCTCGTATTACCAATTCATTATTAAGAAGAGTACGTGATTTTGCGCAGATTAAAGGGAATGGCACCGTAGATTTAAAAATCACGCATTTCTCTTTGGATGCGTTGAATGTAGACAAACATGGGCTCGATGAAATGGATAATAAAATCTTGTCTACCATTATTGACAAATTTAGTGGCGGCCCAGTTGGTTTAACCACGATATCTACCGCAGTGGGCGAAGATGCCGGAACCATCGAAGAAGTATATGAACCCTTTTTAATTCAAGAAGGATTTTTAAAACGTACTTCCAGAGGTCGGGAGGTAACCGGATTAGCGTACAAACATTTAGGTAGAAATCGTCCATACGATCAATCCCGATTATTTTGAAAATAAATGCGCACCAGGGATTTGCCATTCAACAAAAATCAGAAGAATTAGGGTTTTCGTTATTTGGCGTTTCTAAAGCTGGTTTTTTAGAAGAAGAAGCTCCCAGATTAGAATCCTTTCTAAAAAATAACAGCCATGGCGAAATGGATTGGTTAGCCAATAATTTTGACAAACGTACCGACCCCACTTTATTGGTAGATGGTGCAAAAACGGTTATTTCACTCGGTTTAGAATACCTACCCGCATTACCTTTACCCCAAGACGACACCTACAAAATTTCCAAATATGCCTATGGTAAAGACTACCATAAGGTCATCAAAAAAAAGCTCATTGAATTACTACATTTCATTCAAGAAGAAGTGGGAGAGGTAAACGGCAGAGCCTTTGTAGATTCCGCTCCGGTTATGGAAAAAGCTTGGGCACAAAGAAGTGGCCTAGGTTGGATGGGCAAAAACACCCTGATTCTAAATCGAAAAAAAGGATCCCAGTTCTTTATAGCAGAGCTTATCGTGGATCTAGAACTGGAAGAAACGGGCCCGGTCAAAGATTTATGTCGGACCTGTAATTTATGCGTAGAAGCGTGCCCTACCGATGCACTCAGTACTCCATACCAAATAGAGGCTACTAAATGTATTTCTTACCTCACTATCGAGCTAAAAAACGAAATTCCAATGGAGTTTAAAGGCAAAATGGCGGATTGGATTTTCGGGTGCGATATTTGCCAAGATGTGTGTCCATGGACTAAGAATTCCCAACCTACCTTAGAGCCTTCGTTTAACAGATATGTGGGCTGGAAGGACTACTCCAAAAGAGATTGGCAAGAAATTACCGAAGATGTGTTTTTGAAGGTATTTGCTGGAACTCCGGTTATGCGTGCAAAGGTTGCGGGATTGAAGAAGAATATTGCATTTTTGGGGTGAAACCTATTGCTAGATTTTTCTAGACCTATTCTGGTTTTATAGTTCAGGCAACAGACCCCGAAACCTTATTGTTATTGCATTTTATTAAACAAGACAACCCGTGTCGAAAAATAGCATTACCCGGGCATTCTTTAAAACGAAAAAGGCCTGAAACGATTTCTCCTTTCAGGCCTGGTTAAACATGTATCAATGACGGTTAAATCATTGGTGATATAATTTCCTTAAGCATTTCCTGATGTTCGGATGCAAATTGCACGATACCCCAGGTATATAATAGCATTAAATCTTCCTTTTTCAAGGCTTTACTTGCTTTGATTAATTCCTTTTTGAACAAGCCTTTATCAAAGCTTACTTTTTCTAAAACGTATTTTGTCAAGTTTAACATTTTCTCTTAATTAAGTCCGAACCAAAGTACGAATAACTTGAATACAACCCGAAGAAGAAATGTTAAGATTTCATTTAAGAAATGTTAAACCTACACAACCTACTAAACATAAGATACTTGATAAGAACCGCGACTTCAGAGTTACCTATTTTGATTCGTTTTCTTCGGCAAAATAAGATTTCTGAAAAATGATAATTAACGCAACCCCCACGGTAATAGCGGAGTCGGCAATATTGAATACGGGTCTAAAAAACATAAAATGCTCACTCCCCCAAATTGGAACCCAATCGGGAAAGAATCCATCAAAAAGTGGGAAATACAGCATATCCACCACTCTTCCATATAACATTGGGGCATACCCTTGACCGAAAGCAACGTTCTGCGCTATATGAGCGGATGATTCGGTAAATATTTGTCCGTAAAAAACGGAGTCCAGTATATTACCTACCGCACCCGCTAAAATAAGTCCCATGGAAACGAGAAACCCTTTATGCGCTCCTTCTTTACTTAGTTTTAGGATATACCAAGCAATTCCAATAACGGCTACAATTCTAAAAACGGATAATATAATTTTCCCGTAATCACCGCCTAGCTCCATCCCAAAAGCCATTCCTGGGTTTTCGGTAAAATGGATAATAAACCAATCGGCCACACGAAATTCTTGACCCAAATACATATTGGTCTTGACCCAGATTTTACTCCATTGGTCGATCACCAAAACGGCTAACGCGACAAGCGCGGGTACCGTAAGGCGATTTATATAATTCTGTGAATTGATGACTCTAATATTTAAAATTCGGATAAAATTATCCCATTTTATTTTTAGCTTCAATGCTTAAAGTAGCATGAGGCACCACACGTAAACGCTCTTTAGAGATCAAGTTTCCAGTTTCTCTACAAATACCGTATGTTTTGTTCTTGATACGGATTAGAGCGTTGTTTAGGCTAATGATAAACTTTTCTTGACGAACGGCCAATTGAGAAGTCTCTTCACGACTTAAGGTTTCTGATCCATCTTCCATCATTTTAAAGGAAGGAGAAGTATCATCTGTACCGTTATTGTCGTTAGAAATAGCTGCTGCCAATAACTCCAAATCGTTGCGAGCTTCAGATAATTTCCCTTCTATTAATGTTTTAAACTCTTCTAAATCTGCGTCTGAATATTTATTCTTTTCTGACATAATTCTACTATTTTAATTCCTTTATATTTTTGCGACCACAATTTGAGTCGTCAATCCTTCTTCTAATTCAATTGCATGAGCATTTGGCTCTGAAATGGTATCAATAAAGGTAAGATTTTCTGTTAACGTTTCCGAACAAATATAGTCGAAATTGGCCTCCACACTCGCCTTTAACACATCTTGTTTCATTATCGAAATGTTAATTCTATCCGTCACCTCGTATCCTTGGTCTTTACGGATATTTTGGATCCGATTAACCAACTCTCTAGCAATCCCTTCGAATCTTAACTCCTCACTAATAGTGATATCTAATGCAATGGTCAATTTATCCTCATTCATAACCAACCAGCCTTCAATATCTTGGGTGCTGATTTCTACATCTTCTAAAGTAAGTGTAATCGTTTCAGTAGGTAATGCTAATTCCATTTCACCGGCACTTTCTAATGCGGTTATTTGTTCTTTCGAAAACCCATTCACCTCTTTCGAAATGGCTTTCATCTGTTTCCCAAACTTAGGCCCTAAGGTTTTGAAATTGGGTTTGATATTTTTCACTAAAATATCTGAATCCTCCTCCATAAAAGCGACTTCCTTCAAATTGGTCTCCGTTTTTATCAAATCCGATACCGCTTCAATTTGTACTTTTTGGTGTTCATTCTGTACTGGAATCATCACTTTTTGAAGAGGTTGACGTACCCGTAAATTTTCTCTTTTACGTAACGATAAAATCATAGAACATGCTTTTTGAGCCAATTCCATTCTTTCTTCTAAATCGGTATCAATTAACGATTCGTTTACTTCTGCAAACTTGGCTAAGTGAACCGACAATGTAGTATCCTTACCGGTAACAGCATTTAAATCTTTAAACAAACGATCGCTATAAAAAGGCGCCAAAGGAGCCGAAATACGCGCTACCGTTTCCAAACAAGTATATACCGTTTGGTAAGCAGATATTTTATCCGTCCCGTAATCACCTCTCCAAAAACGCTTACGTGACAAACGGATGTGCCAGTTTGATAAATGATCTACCACAAACTCTTGAATAAAACGCCCCACTTTAGTTGGTTCGTAATCGGCATACGCTGCATCTACATTTTTAACCAAAGTATTTAGTTTACTCAACACCCAACGGTCAATTTCCGGACGGTTTTGTACCTCATCTTCTGCATATGTAAACCCATCTACATTGGCATACAACGTAAAGAAAGAGTAGGTGTTTTGTAGTGCACGGAAAAATTTACGTTGTACTTCTGTAATCCCAGCCACATCAAACTTTAAGTTATCCCAAGGCTGTGCATTGGTAATCATATACCAACGAGTCGCATCTGGACCGTATGTTTCCAAGGTTTCAAATGGATCCACAGTATTGCCTAAACGCTTAGACATTTTCACGCCATTTTTATCCAATACCAATCCGTTAGAGATTACATTTTTGTAAGCTACCGAATCAAATACAATGGTACCAATTGCATGTAAGGTATAAAACCAACCACGCGTTTGATCTACTCCTTCCGCAATAAAATCGGCAGGGAAAGCTACGTTACCATCAATTTTTTCTTTATTCTCAAATGGGTAATGCCATTGAGCATACGGCATGGAACCTGAATCAAACCAAACATCAATCAAGTCTGCTTCACGCTTCATGGGTTGCCCCTTACTGGATACCAATACAATACTATCGGCAACTGGACGGTGTAAATCAATGGCATCGTAATTTTCGTCCATCATGTTCCCCGGCTCAAATGAAGCATACGGGTTTTCACTCATAATTCCAGCAGCTACCGATTTATCAATTTCTGCTTTCAACTCTTCTACCGAACCAATACATATAGTTTCATCTCCCTCTTCGGTTTGCCAAAGGGGTAATGGGATTCCCCAATAACGAGAACGAGATAAATTCCAATCATTTAAGTTTTTCAACCAGTTTCCAAAACGCCCAGTACCGGTTGATTTTGGTTTCCAATTAATGGTATCGTTCAACTCGCTCATGCGTTCTTTTTTCGCAGTCGCTTTCACAAACCACGAATCCAGTGGGTAATACAAAATGGGTTTATCCGTTCTCCAACAATGTGGGTAACTGTGTTCGTATTTCTCCACCTTAAACGCACGGTTTTCGGTTTTCAACTTAATGGCAATTTCTACATCCACACTTTGCTTTGGTGCTTCGCCATCGTTGTAATATTCATTCTTTACGTACTTCCCGGCAAACTCACCCATCGAAGAAACAAATCTTCCTTGTAAATCTACCAACGGAACTGGATTTCCATTTTCATCTTCGATCAACATTGGAGGAACCCCTGCTGCCTTCGCAACCAAAGCATCATCGGCTCCAAAAGTAGGCGCTATATGTACAATTCCAGTACCATCCTCGGTCGTTACAAAATCACCAGCGATAATACGGAATGCTTGATCTGCGGCTTCCATAGGTAACGTATAGGGTAATAATTGCTCAAAACGAACATCGACCAAATCCGTACCTAGCAATTCTTTTACGATTTGATACGGAATCTTTTTATTTTCAGAGGTATAGGTTTCAAAATCCTCTTGGGCACCTTCAAAATATTTACCACTAAATGCTTTCCCTACCAATGCTTTTGCTAATACCACATGCATAGCGGCAAAAGTGTATTGATTGAAAGTTTTCACTACAACATAGTCAATTTTCGGGCCTACAGCAAGTGCCGTATTAGACGGTAAAGTCCAAGGAGTAGTGGTCCAAGCTAAAGCAAACACCTCATCTAATCCTGCGAACAAAGACTCGAACTTGGCATCTTTTACCAAATTAAACTGAGCGACAACGGTGGTATCCTTTACATCTTTATACGTTCCTGGCAAATTCAACTCATGCGAACTTAATCCGGTACCTGCTTTGGGAGAATACGGCTGAATGGTGTACCCTTTGTACAACATTTCTTTGTTGTAAATCTGTTTCAACAACCACCAAACCGACTCAATATACTTGGTTTTGTAGGTTACATATGGATCTTCCATATCTACCCAATACCCCATTTTATCGGTTAAATCATCCCAGATTTCAGTGTATTGCATGACGGTTTTACGACATTCAGCGTTGTAATCTTCTACCGAAATTTTCTTACCGATGTCTTCTTTGGTAATCCCTAAAACCTTCTCTACCTTTAATTCAACCGGAAGACCATGGGTATCCCAACCCGCTTTACGAATAACCTGCTTGCCTTTTTGGGTATGGTAACGACAGAACAAATCTTTCAACGTACGAGAAATTACGTGATGAATACCTGGTTTACCGTTTGCAGATGGAGGACCATCATAAAATACGTATGCGGGAGCCCCTTCGCGCTCATCCATACTTTTTTGGAACACATTATTTGCTTTCCAAAATTCGTTTTCTTCGTTGGCTACGTCAGTTAAATTTAACTGCTTGTATTCTTTGTATTTAGACATTGTTTTTGACTGAAGTTATAAGGCAAAATGCCCTAGGTTTCAAAGAATGCGAAAGTAATAATTTAACTCGTGCGATAGAAGCCCTATGACAAGGAGTTTTTTTGGGTCGAAAATGGATTACTAAAGACCATACATCCGTATTTGACCCTAGGGAGAAACAACTATCACCGTCTTTTTTGCTATTTTCGGTATCGTATTTAAAGTAGCTAGACTTGAAAAAAAACGGACTAAAATTGATTCTTATCATATGCATAACTTCACTAGAGGTTATGAAACCTAGTCATGTAAAATCACAGAATGTTGATACTTTGGTAAATGCCATGGAACATTTATCGGATTACTTTTTGAATCGTCACCAAGACACCAATTACATTGGCAATTACAGTAACGAACTGGCTATAAAAATTCAATCTTTAGGGAAATTCAATTCCATCTCCTTAATGGATCGCTCTTCCAAATCACGTTTAAAGTATATTCCGGTACGTGATCTAAGAATTGGAATAGGAGTGGCTTACAAGTTCTTCGCATTTGACCTAAATATAGGATTAGGATTAGATAAAAACTCCATTATTGAAGACTCCCGTACATTTGACTTTCGGGCCCGGTTATATACCAGTAAGCAATACATGAACGTTTTTTTACAATATTACCAAGGATACCGAATTTCCAATTTCGACCATTTTGTGGTTCGTTCAGATCATCCTCAAAGTATCCGAAATGATGTTCGCTCCATTCATTTGGGGTTCCAATACTTATACGCTCTCAACTACACAAAATTTTCAATTAAGGCACCTTTTGTATTCAATGAACTGCAACGAAAAACAGCTGGGAGTTTTTTATTCGGAGCGAATTTCAACCTCCTTGTTTTAGATGGGGATAGCTCTTTGATACCCACGCGTATTCAATCTGAATTTGGGAATCAACTTTCTATTCAGGATTTAAATAATTTGAGTCTTGGAATCAGTGTTGGTTATATGTTTACCTACGTTTTTAAGGAAAACTTTTTTGCAACGGCCAGCCTAATCCCCGGTTTGTTGTATAATAATGGTGACTATTCCGTTACCACCAGAAAACCCATTCCCAAACAATTAAACGGGCGAATAAAAACCATGAACTCCATCGGCTATAATGCTCGGAGGTTCTTTACGGGAGTCACTTTTGAAGCCGAGGGCTTCTGGATCAAAATTGCCGACAATCAAACAGCTAAAATTAGCCACGGTTCGGCTTCTGTTTTTGTAGGATACCGGTTTAAGAAAAAAAATTAAACGGTATCCAAATACAAACGTTCAACTTTATTTCTAGCCCAAGCAGTTCTTCGTAAGAATTTTAAACTCGATTTTACAGACGGATTGGTTTTAAAGCAATTAATATCTATTCGGTAACTTAATTCTTCCCAACCGTATTCATCTACTAGAAACTCCACAATAGTCGCCAATTTGACTCCATGTAATGCATTGTTTGGTTGACTTTCCGGTTCTTTATCTTTGTTTTTTTCCATTATTGCAAACTTAAACTATTCGACTTATACTGTTAGTAAGTTTGATTTTAGGATCCATTAATCTTAGCTACAAAATTTCTACTTTTGATAGCAAAATTTACTCATGTATATACAAAGACGTTTTCCATTCCGGAGTTTAATTTATTGGACAAAAAGAGAACTCATTTTTTTCACCATCTTATCCATAGTCATCACCATTTTATTTGAGTATTTCAATATAAAGTGGCTTCAAATTCCATTTACCCCAGTGGGGCTTGTTGGTACGGCAGTGGCCTTTATGATTGGATTTCAAAACAACGCAGCGTATGATCGGATTTGGGAAGCTCGTAAAATTTGGGGCGGTATTGTAAATACCTCTCGGTCATTAATTATTACGGTAAAAGACAGTTTTTACATTCATAATCCAGACGTAAGAGAAGATGAAAAAGAAGTCTTAAGAACCATCACAAGAAGACATATAGCTTGGCTCAATGCTTTACGATACGCTATGCGAACTAGAAAAAGCTGGGAGACAGATTACCATAGTGAAGATTCGAACGAAAAACAATATTGGGTCATCCCTGAATATATAACCCCATTAGGCGAGGAGCTTAAATGTTATTTATCGGAAAAGGAGTTTGATTATGTCATGTCGAAAGAAAACAAGCCCAATGCGATTATGAGTTTACAATCCGAACATTTTAGGAAGTTAACGAACGAAAAGAAATTTTGGGACTTCACCCTGTTACGCTTGCAAGAAATGTTACAAGAATTAACGGTTCTTCAGGGTAAATCGGAACGAATAAAAAACTTCCCTTACCCGAAACAGTATGGAAGTATAGGGTATCATTTTGTTCATATTTTCATGTGGATAGTTCCATTAGCAATTATCCCTGCGTTTTCTAAAATGGGAGTAGGATTAGCGGAAACAAATCCATTTATCAGCTCCTATTTTGTTTGGTTTAATATTCCATTTACAGTTATTGTAATTTGGGTATTTAATACCATGTTACGTATTGGATTAGCGGGTGAAAATCCATTTGAAGGTTCTCCAAACGATGTTCCAATCTCTACCATATCCAGAGGAATAACAAGAGACATACTTCAAATTATTGATGAAGATGAAAGCAAAATCCCGGAACAATACAAACCGGTAAATCACATACAGATGTAAAAGAAAGGGAGGCAAGATTGCCTCCCTTTTTAGGTTATAATAATTCGCCTGCCAGATTGGCTAGTTCACTTCGTTCTCCTTTTTCTAACGTCACATGGGCAAAAATTTCGTTGCCTTGCAAACGGTCAATCAAATAGGATAAGCCATTGGAATGTTCATCTAAATAGGGGGTGTCAATTTGATAAATATCGCCCGAAAAAATCATTTTGGTATTTTCGCCTGCTCGAGTTATGATGGTTTTTATTTCATGAGGAGTCAGGTTTTGTGCTTCATCCACAATAAAAATCACATTACTCAAACTCCGACCTCTAATATAGGCCAGAGGGGTTACCAGAATTTTTTCGGAGCTAACCATCTCGTCCAACCGATGATAATTGGGATCGTTTTCGCGCCATTGATTTTTAATGAATTTCAAATTATCCCAAAGCGGCTCCATATATGGATTGATCTTAGATTTGATGTCTCCCGGTAAAAAACCAATATCCTTGTTACTCAGGGGAACGATAGGGCGAGCCAAATATATTTGCTTGTATTGTTGACGACTCTCTAAGGCACTCGCGAGCGACAATAAGGTTTTTCCAGTACCTGCAACTCCTTGTAAACTTACCAATTTCACATTAGGGTTTAACATAGCGTGGATGGCAAAAGCTTGTTCTGCATTTCGAGGAGATATCCCATAACAACTCTGTTTATCCACTCGTTCCAAGACCAATTCTATGGGATTATAAACCGCCAAAACAGATTTATTCCCCCCTTGTAGAATATAATATTCATTACTTACTAATTCCATAAACTCCAGATCGGAAGCAGGCACTTTCCCGACCTGAAACAAACGATCAATAATCTCTTCCGGAACATCATTCACCTGATTTTTACCTGTTTTAAAACGATGTAAATCTTGAATTTTACCCGTTTCATAATCCGCTGCATTTATTCCAACCGCTTTCGCTTTTAAACGAAGATTAATATCTTTAGAGACCATGGTTACCAGCACATCCGGGTTTTCCTCGGCCAACTTGATGGCGGCATTCAAAATTTTATGATCGTTCTTTTCCGAACCAAAAATAATATCTGCCTCTGTCTGACCTCTCTGGTCTTCCATAATCACTTTGATACGGCCTTTATTCGTGCCATTCAAATCATTCCATTCCTGCAAAAGATGATTCTCTGAAAGACGATCTAACATGCGGATAAATTCCCGGGCTTCAAAATTTTTGGTATCACTCCCTTTTTTGAAGTTATCGAGTTCTTCGAGTACCGTAATGGGAATGGCTACATCGTTTTCTTCGAAATTATTAATTGAATTATGATCAAATAAAATGACGGAGGTATCCAATACAAAGACTTTATTTTGCTTTTTCTTTCGTGTCATATATACATGAGTTTATTCGGTTATGAATTGCATCTAAAGGTCGGGAATTATTATGAATTAAAGAATTGAAAATTCGTTAATTAATTGGCAATTAAAAGGCGATTTCACACCTATCGATTAAGAAATTGTTGTTGATGTCAACCCATTCAAAAAACGTACCTTGCGCCATGAATAATTCGGAAACAACTACACATACTTATATAGATACTCTTCAAGGTTTACAAGGGTTTCACGCCCAAAACAAAGAGGTATCTTGGTTGGGTTTTGACACGGAATTTGTGGGTGAGCGTACCTACTATCCGTTATTGTGCTTAATTCAAGTAGCCACCGAACATGGGAACTACTTAATTGACCCCATTGCGATTAAGGATTTGAGTTTGTTTTTGGATTTAATTACCGACCCCAAAATTGTTAAACTTACCCATGCGGGTGAAAACGATTACCGCTTGTTGTATCAAGAATTTGGAGTTTTACCTGTCAATGTGTACGACACTCAGATGGCTGCTGGATTTATTGGTTACAACTATCCCGTTTCATTTGCGAGTTTACTCCAAGGGGAACTACGAGTTACCTTAGATAAAGGACCTGCAGTATCTGATTGGGAATCTCGACCGATTTCAAAAAAGCAACTACAGTATGCTTTAAATGACGTGATTTATTTAGAGCAGTTATGGAATGGTATCAACCTGAAATTAGCGGAAAAGGATCGTGAGAATTGGGTGACGGAAGAATTCAATAAACTTCAGAATGCCAAAAGCTATCAATCCGACCCAAACAAAGAATTTTTAGCCAATAGCATTCTACCTAAAATCAATGTAAGAGATAAATTATTCTTAATGCGTTTGTACAAATGGCGTATTGAAATGGCGGAAAAGAAAAACAAGCCGAAGGAACGTATTTTACAGAAAAAGTTAATCAATCATATCACTACTGGAATAAAAGGGGGGAAAAGGAACTTACAAAATAACCGACTTATTCCACCTCATATAATTGACAAAGATGGCAGCACATTTTTAGCCTTATACGACCAACCAGAAAGTCCGGAAGAGAGAGAAATATTAAACCAAATTGCAAAACATGTGCCTATCAAACCACGTATTGATGCGGTAATGGATATCTTGTACTTAGGAATTAAGATTATTTGTAGTCAGAACAAGATTGCTCCCGAGCTGGTGATTGACCGTCCGAGATACAAAACCATGAAATGGGATTTGAACTATTTTGATGAGTCTTTAGATACCGGTTGGCGTAAGGAGTTATTAGGCGAAAACGTACTCCATAGTATCCGTAACCGAAACCAACTTAAAGTAGATACCAAGAGTGAGTTTTTTGGGTTGAAAATGTAATGCCACTATAAAAATCAAAAACTCGGCAAATGAAAGCGTAAATAAACCACGTTTCCTACATTTGCCCACAATAACATCAAACAAACAAAAATGGAATCATTATTCTTAATTTTCAGAACAACGCACTACTTTTTAATGGTAGCCCTTTTGGTATTTTTAATCTTTACGATTGGGAAATTTGCCTTTAAAAAATCGGATAACGCTCCGTTTGGGGATATGGAAGACAAAACCACTTTGTTGGTTTTAATCTTAGCTCATATTCAATTATTGATTGGTTTATTCTTGCTTTTTGTAGGTCCAATGAGTAACAATTTTAGTCATATGGGAGATATCATGAAAGATTCATATTTACGAATGATGACCGTAGAGCACCCATTAACAATGATTATTGGGGTAGTTTTAATCACTATGGGCAGAGTAAAAATGAAAAAGAAACCAGAAGCAGCTGCGAAGTATAAAACAATCATCATTTTTTTCGCCCTCGCTTTAGTCTTGTTTTTAAGTAGAATTCCTTGGAGTCATTTAAATGGGTAAAATGTTTGACACCGCTGCCGTTCGTGAAACCGCAGTTTTAGTAGGTTTAGTCACCCCGCATCAAAATGCGGAAAAGGTGAAAGAATATCTGGATGAACTAGATTTCTTAGCTAAAACCATACATATTGATACCGTAAAATCTTTTACTCAGGGAATGCAAAAACCTGATTTAAAAACTTTTGTAGGTAAAGGAAAACTAGAAGAAATAAATATCTACATCAAAGCTAACGATATAGATGTGGTGATCTTTGACGATGATTTAAGTCCCTCTCAATTACGTAATATTGAGAAAGAACTAAACATCAAGATCTATGATCGAAGTTTATTAATTCTCGATATTTTTCAATTTAGAGCACAAACGGCCCAGGCTAAAACCCAGGTGGAATTGGCGCGATCAAAATATTTGTTGCCCCGATTAACCAATTTATGGACCCACTTGGAACGCCAACGAGGAGGGACTTCTACTCGGGGTGGATCAGGTGAAAAAGAAATTGAAACGGATAGACGGGATATTCGTAAAAAAATCACTCTGCTAGAATCCAAACTCAAGCAAATTGATAAACAGATGTATACCCAACGTCAAAACCGAGGTAAATTGGTTCGAATTGCAGTAGTTGGCTATACCAACGTGGGGAAATCTACCTTGATGAACTTGCTTACTAAATCGAATGTTTTTGCAGAGGACAAACTTTTTGCTACTTTGGACACTACCGTTCGTAAATTGGTAATTAACAATTTACCTACGCTTATTACCGATACGGTTGGATTTATCAGAAAGCTACCTACCCAATTGGTAGAGTCCTTTAAATCCACCTTAGACGAGGTTCGGGAGGCAGATGTTTTATTACATGTGGTAGATATTTCACACCCTTCGTTTGAAGACCATTACCATACGGTAAACCGTGTTTTAGCGGAGATTGAAAGCGCAGACAAACCCACCATTGTGGTATTCAATAAAATTGATACCTATACTCCAATTGCGGAAGGTGAATTTGATTATACCGAGGAAGAGGAACACCATGTGAGTTTAGCCGATTTAAAAACCACGTGGATGGCCGAATTGAATGAGCGTTGTATCTTCATTTCTGCCAAAGAAAGGGATAATATTCCTCAGTTACGGGACGACATTTATGTCTTAGCAAAAGAGATTCATTCCACCCGTTTTCCATACCACGATTTCTTATATTAATTAGCTTGTACTTACAAGTCGTATTTTACACTAAGTAAGGTATAGCTAGGTTGAACATAGTATTGATAGGTACTTATCACGTTATCATTAAATTGGTCTTTACGGATGTATTCGGTGTTTAAGATGTTTTTGCTAGACAACTTAAACTCCCAAACGCTTCCTTTTTTACGGTAATATATAGCGGCATTTAAAAAGTCGTATTTACTTTTAGAATTGTTGGTGGTACTCCTATAGTCCGTATAAATATATTCTACCGAAACCAGAAACCCTTGGGGTAAAACAACCTCGAGATTAGCGAAAGGAGCATTATTAAGAAATAACTGACGGGTACCAGAACTGGAGTAATCTGACCACTTACTTTCCATACCCAACTCTAAGTTCGGTAAAGAATTAAAATTGGTTTCAGCAGATATCTTATAGGTTTGGGTGAACGTGGTATTTCTATTGGTGACAAATTCAATGGAGTTTTGAAAATTAGAATAATTCAACTCCAAACCTAGTCTATATTTCCATTTCTGGTATTTCTTCTCGAACGACCCCATGGCCATTAGCATTTCGTTTGACAAACGCGCATTGGTAGGAATGGACAACCTATTAATATCCTGATATATCACGGATTGGTTTATGTCATCGTACCTTTTTTGGTAATTAATAATAAAGAAAAGATTCGTATGGTGAAACATACTAAAGCTCATATAACTCAAACTTAAATTATGGTACCACATGTTTTTCAAGCCACTATTCCCGGTGAACAAACTGGTGTAATTTCGTATTCTAGCACCCTCTGATAGGTTTAAAATATCGGTGAAATTCGCATTGATGTTATAATTAAACACGAGGTTTTTTGTTTTACTGAATGCATATCTCGTATATAAATCAGGTAAAACTAGTTTCTTATTAATGACGTCATTCGTATGCAACTGTGAAATGGTATTTTGGTAAACGTGCAAATTTAACCCTGGACTAATCGTTAATTTCCCAAATCGCCCACGGTATTGCATTCCAAAATAGGAGTCCAAAAAAGAATAACGAGTATCGTTAGCAAACCCCTGTGGTAAGTCCTCCACAGTTCCTGTATTTAATTGTTGGGTAATTTTCGAATTAAAACTTTGTGAAACTTTATTTAAACCCAACGTAAATTTGAGGTGATTTCTTGGGTTCACCAAAAAGTAATAATCTATTTCAGAAGCCATATTGTTTGAAATAATCTCTTGATTTTGATGAATAGAATAGTGCAAATCCGGAACAAGGGGTAATATGCCATCCAAAGGTTTATTTTCGGTTAAAAGGGCGTAAAAAGGGTGTTGTTTTTTGTACAACCAATTTATTTTTCCTGAAATAATGGTACGTGTTCCAATGGTCTTATAAATATCCAATTTTTGATCCAAGGAAAATGGACTCCGGGCATTGTTTTCTAAAATGTTATTTGGAACACCCCCAAAGGTAGAGTACCGATTATCCTTATCCTCCATTTCACTTGCCTTAAGTAATCCATTGTATCCAATTTGAAGGGTACTACTCGGTTTGTATTTAGCGGTTACCTTAGCCAAAACCGATTTGAGATTTTGCTTAACATCCGACTCATTGATTTCTGTCTGGTTCGTATATTGTCTCAGGTAACTACGAATGCTCCATGAATTGATATCCGTATTAGATGCGTTTACAATTCCAAACCCCGAAAACTGCCACTTTTTATTTGGGTTATGGTTAATATTGAAAGCCGCTAATGAAGATGTCGATTGGAATGCCCTATCGTTTTGCATCATGGTCAATCCTTCATCGTCTGATACCATAGTTAAGGAAGACCCACCATTACTCAATCCATCTAAGCCGCCACTAAACCGTAAATAGTCTTGCAACGAGAATGCTTGTTGTCCAATATTATTGAGATCTCCAATAAAATTAATGTTAGTTTTAGGAGAGAAATGAAATACATTTGGATGGGTCAAATATTTATTTTCAACTCCTGCACCCATTTCCACATCACCAAACCAAATATTTTTTTTACCTTCTTTTAATTGGATGTTTATGGCCATTTTATCCCCGTTATCTAATCCTTTAAGGAGCTCATTCTCGTTGTAATTTGTCACCAAATCAATTCTATCCACTACATCAGCCGGAATATTTTGAACCGCTAATTTAGTATCACCCCCAAAGAACTCCTTACCATCAATGAGTATGGTTTCAACGGCCTTCCCATGTACCGTTACTTGTCCATTTTTATCGACATCGAAACCTGGCAAATTATTGATTACCTCCCCTAATTTTCGTTCTTGACCATTGCTAAAGGCATCCGATTTATAACTAATGGTATCTCCTGAAATGGTGACTGGAAAATCTTCCACTATTTCGACTCCTTTTAACGTAAAACTTGATTCGTAAAGACTAACATCCACCCCAATGGAATCTGTACTTACCGTAAATTGTTTTTTAAAGGTTTTAAATCCTAAATAACTACATTTCAACAAATACACCTGATTAACATTTAATTCAAATACATAATCCCCGTTATTATCCGCAAAAGCAAAGCCAGTAACGCTGCTATCGGCAGGATTAAAAACCATAATATTAGCCTGTTGCATAGCCACACCTAATGAATCCCTAACGGTTCCATACAGAATCGTTTTTTGCGCTTGTAATTCTTGAAATCCCAAGAATACCCACAGAAGTAATAATAGCTTTTTCATGGAAATGAAGTCCAGATGGAGGGTTAACGTTGGATAGAAATTTCCATGGTTTGTTTCCTTCCTTTTTTCTTACCTCCATGGTTCATTTTTTGCATTTCCATTAATTTCTCCTCCATTAAAGCATCAAACTCAATGGCCGAAATCACTTTCCCTTTAGTAGGTTCGTTAATGGACAAAGACTCGGATGAATTAAGTTCAATACGTACGCAAATCAGAGTTCTATCCTCTTCCGTTACTTCCAATATCAATCCGGGTAACCCCCAATATTGTCCCGGTCCATTTGACACAGGAATTTGTGGCGCATACCAAACAGTCGTCAGTACTTTCACAGGCTCTCCAACGGTTTTATTACCCTCATTATCAAAAGCCAAACTCCCCTCCGTCATTCTGGACCGGGTCGCTTTATAGCAGGTATATTGTCCAATTTGCTTTGTTTCGCTACTCAATTTCCATTCGTAATTTTGGAGCGAATCTTTCACCAAAAATAATTTCCCAAACAAATCTTGTTCACTCGTATAGCGTTGTTGCGTAATGTTTTTATATAGTTTCTCCCCACCACTCATCATGACCATTACCTGAACACCACTTCCTTGAGATGGCTTTTCCAGTTTTTCTAGTTTCTTATAGTAAGATTGATATTGATCGAACGTAAGTTCAAAATCATTGTTCAATTGATCCGCCAACATTTGTTGAATCATAGCTTGTGTGCTGGTTGACATCGTGCTATCCAGAGCGAATTCTACTTTTTGATGTGATTTATAATAGGCGGTTCCTTGAAACTCTTGACTTACCCCACATAGGGTAATAAACATACAGAATAACGTGGCCGAAATGGAAGTGAATTGCGTTTTCATAAAGTAAATTTTTGTTGCCATGCAAATCTGATACTCCAAGCATTTTTTTAGGGTTAATGAGTGTTAACGAGTGTTAATGGCTTGGGCCATTCCAAAATAATGGTAACTTTTGAATCGTGAAATGGAATTATAACACCACAGTTTATCTAATAATAACGGTCATATTGATCACGTTAAGTATTCAGGTATACTTGAATATAATGTACTATAAATCCAATAAAATGGAATTGATAAGTACGGTTCAATCTAGTTTAGACAATGCACTAGAAGAATATAACGTACGTAAAGCCAAACCTAATATGCCTGGTTTTAATCCGCTTGATACTACTATTCAGAATGCGCTAATCGGGACGAGAAAAATGATACTGAGTACGCATTTTGAAACCAACTCTAAGGATCTGTTGGATAACGAATTACATCTTTTGTTTTCCGACAGTGTGAGTTCCTCCGAGATAATGATACTCGAAAGTGACTCCATACAATTTGATCATGTAAAAGAATTAGCCATGAAGATCATGGTATCTATTGATCGGGACTCATTGGATTTGCAGACGATACATAAAATTTTAACAGACGACTTTAGCCATAAAGATTGGGACTTCCCATTTAAGCTTGTTCTACATAGTAACGATTCTTTATTTGCAGATGAGCTCACTACTTCTTCCATACACTACGGGGCTCAAGAGTTATCTGCCGATTTCTTAACGGTTAGCGCACATTCCCCATTTATATCCGGACACACGGAGTTAATTATCCAATTTTCGAATACGAGTAAACTATTATTTAGAAAAACTATCCTAGGCATTTCCTTATCTCTAATCCTATCGGTAACCATGATGTGTGCTTTGGTATTTTTACTCCGAATAATTAAGAAGCAAAAACAACTAGCAGAAATAAAAAACGATCTAATTAGTAATCTAACACACGAATTTAAAACCCCCATCACAACCATTTCAACGGCACTTCAAGCCTTGGAGAATTTTAAGGTACAAAAGCATTCTGAAAAGAATCAGAAATATATAAATATCTCCAAGGTTCAATTGAAAAAATTGGATGTTATGGTGGAGAAAATATTGGAAACGGCCACCTTAGATAGCGATTTGATCACCATTCATTATGAATCAATATCTATTAAAGAATTGTTGGAGCAATTGGTAAGCAAATACAAATTAGGGAATAATAATCATCTCATTTCTTTAAACATTAACCCTGGTATATCCCTAATTAAGGTGGATCCATTTCATTTTGAAAATGTCGTGAGTAATTTAATAGACAATGCCATAAAGTATGGCGGAAACGAAATTGATATCTCTGTGAGCAAGGCTCAAAACAAAATTGAAATCAATATTCACGATAATGGAGTTGGAATAAGCACCACCAACCAATCGCATGTATTTGATCGATTTTATAGGATCTCTCAGGGTAATATACATGATGTGAAGGGTTTTGGAATAGGCTTATATTATTGTAAGAAAATTATTGAAAAACATAATGGCCAGATTCAATTAAGCAGTTCTCCAGGAAGTACCACATTTAAAATTTTGATCGATGCATAAACCAAAGGTAATATTAGCGGAGGATGAAGAATCATTAGGACTCATAATAAAGGAGTATTTGGAGTCCCGGAATTTTGAAGTTATTTATTGCAAAAATGGCGAAATAGCCTATCACCAATTTATTAAGAACCAACCAAATTTATTGGTTTTGGATGTGATGATGCCTGTAATGGATGGATATACTCTCGCCAAAAAAATCAGAGTAACCGATAGCCGAACACCCATCATATTTTTAACATCCAAATCGCAAGCAAAAGACGTAATAGATGGTTTTGCTTATGGAGGGAATGATTACATAAAAAAGCCATTTAGCATGGAAGAGCTCATTGTCAGGATGAATGCATTATTACAACGAGTCTTGTTACAACAGGATGAAGAGAACATAATGATAGGACAGTACTCATTCAATAAAACCAACCAAACATTAAGTATCAACGATACGGTGGTACAGCTTACCCATAAAGAAACAACTCTATTGTATCATTTAAGTGAAAAGCGAAACCAAATTCTTGATCGAAGTGCGATTCTTATTAAGCTATGGGGTAATGATGATTTTTTTAATGCCCGAAGCATGGATGTTTTTATTACTAAATTGCGAAAAAAATTAAAGGCAGACTCCGAAATTCAAATCATCAACATTAGAGGTTACGGGTATAAATTAATTTGTTGAAATTTGTCCATCTACCCTAGTGAATAGACATTTCAAATTCCATTACTTTTGCGAATATAATTTTTAAGACGTGAAAAAAGGCATCCTCCTATTTGTAATTATTGCCGTTGTATTTGCAATTTATGCATTTAAACAAAGAAACCCTACCCACACGTTGGTAAAAGGGCAAAGCGTTGTTCCCTTTACATTAAAGGATCAAAACGATTCTCTTTTTACTATTTCTGATTTTATTGGGAAAAAGAATCTGGTCATCTATTTTTATCCAAAAGACGACACCCCTGGTTGTACCAAAGAAGCCTGTAAATTTAGAGATGAATTTGAAATCTTCACGGAACTTGATGCCATTGTTATTGGTATTAGTGCGGATTCCCCTGAGTCGCACCAAAAATTTGCAAAGAAGTACAACTTACCGTTTACGCTTTTAAGTGATCCCGAAAATCAAGTTAGAAATAGTTTTGGGGTAAAACCCGAGTTTTTAGGAATTATACCCGGCCGTGTTACGTTCATTGTGGATAGAACCGGAACTATTCAATATGTGTTCAATTCCTTAAGTAAAGCAGAACAACACGTAGAAGAAGCTAAAAAAATATTGATCTCGCTTAAGTAAAATGAAATACCAACGATTATCCAACGCTGAATTAGAAAACCTAAAAGAGGATTTTATTCGATTTATTGCTTCTCAAGGCATAGACGCACCCGCATGGACAAAAATGAAAACGGACAACAATGCAGAAGCCGAGAAACTCATTCACATTTACAGTGATTTAGTATACGACCAAGCCCTAGCTAAAGCCCAATACATGGAGCATGTGAGTGCTAAGGAGTTTAAATCCATTCAATTTAAAGATACTGAAACTCTGATTCATGGAATTAAAGTAACCCACAATTCTGCCATCAATTTAAATACGGATGAATTCCAACAATCTGTCGAAAGAGGATTGGAAAATAAGGAGATCGAAGTATTTACGGCTACCAAGAAACATAACAAACTACGAGAACAAGAAATGTTTGAGTGGATTCAAAAAGGGGCTTATTTAGCGGATGAAAAATGGTTTAACGAAATTACCCGTCTTATCCATCATTTGAAATAGGAACGTTTATCATCACAGAGGTTCCATACTTTTTAGAGGAGGATATTTCAATAACCCCCTGAATCAATTCAACCCGGCTCAAAACATCTTTCAGGGTTAAACCTGGGTTGTTTTTGTTATACGCAAATCCAACCCCATTGTCTTCTATGGCCAAAACAAGCTCATCCTTATGATAAAAGAATTGGACATCCACCTGACTGGCACGGGCATGCCTTTCAATACTGGATAGTTGACTTTGAATTATTCGGTATAATTGCGTAGAGATTTCCCGTTCAATTTTCATAGGTAGATCAAACAATTGTAAATTTATCTCGGTAGCATCCGTTTGATGGGTGAAAATCAAATGTCGAAGAGATATTAAAAAATCACTATCATCAAAAACGGGAGGGGATAACTTATGCGACAATTTACGTACCTTTTTTGTCACTTTAGAAATCTGTTTAGCCAAATCTACATCCTCCGGATCCGAATTTTCCACTACTCTTTTAATATGACTTAACCGACTACCAATATCATCATGCAAATCGGCTGCAATTAAAGTTTTTTCCTTCTCAATCCCTGTAATATATGAATTGACTTGTTGCTTTTTTGCATTTTCAACCATGAAAATTAGCTTTACTCTTTCCGCGTCATTTACTTTAACCCAATATGCCAAACCAATCGCAAAAACTATAGCTTCAATCATCGAACCAATAAAAAGGGGATTAACAGCCATAAAACTCTCATTAATCAACCCTGATTCCACCAAAATAATAGAAATTCCAGCACAAAGTACTGCGGCAAAGGCTACCAAAAAAAAAGCCACTACTACCCGTTGTTTGTTAAAAGTGAGGAGCGAAGAAATAAGAACCGTTATTAGCGAAAGTAGCAATAAAAAATTTTGAATATTTAGATATAAAATAGTTTGTTGATTGTGCCACCAGGGGGTCGCCACCCAATAAACAACAGTTATTAATAGGGCTCCTATTAATAACTGATACACTTTATTCCATTTGGGTAGCAACATCGGAATATTAAGAAGTAACCGTATAAAATGAATCAATGCACACGAACTCAAGGTAATAAACACGGGGCGAGAATAATCATTCATCCAAAAGACAATGGGATACACTATTTGAAACAAAACCCCAACATGTGCGAGTAAGTACAAGGCCAAAAAAATGAGGTAGAAAGCATACCAAAAAAAGATCCTTTGTTTCACTAACAAAAAGACAAATAACGCAAACAAAATAATCACCAACATCGATCCAAAATAGAGCCCAAAAGCAAACAGACTAATGTTTTCCGTTTTCTCAAATTCTGCCGCAGACCACAAAGAAATGGGTACACTTACCGAAGCATTTCGTTTATCTACTTGTATAATAAATGAGCGAATTTCCTTCTTTGTAAGCACTAAGGGAATCACCATATTCCTATTATGTACGGTTCGGTTATAAAACGGCATTCCATCTCCTCCTAAATAAATCAAGCTTAAATCCCCATTGGGATTTATTTCCCAAACCTTCACAAAATCGAGATGCGGATTTTTAATACTGACTACCAGATCAAAGGAGTTTAATGTTTGATTACTCAAATCAAATTTCAACCAGAAATAGTGTTTTGAAAACCCAAAATTCGTGGAGCTAAGAACAGGAACGTTTTTTACGCTGTTCATCTCCTTTAATACCATTTCTGGAGGTAGGTCCAGTGAATCATGAAAAACCTGCACATAGGGAGCCAAATTTATTTCTGTAATTGAATCCTCAATCCACACCTCCTTTGCATGTATGCTCAAAGCGCAAAAAACTAGCCATATCCCCAATAGGGGGCTGATTTTATTCCAATGATTATGTGGCCTTTTCTGGGTCATTTAAAGTTCAAGGTTAATAATTATGGAGGTGCCCTTTCCTCTTGCGCTAAGAATATGGAATGTACCATCAATGGCCAACACCCTATTTCGCATGTTCACTATTCCAATTCCGCCCCTGTTTTTCTTAACGTCAAAACCTACTCCATTATCTTCAATAGAAAGGATTAAACTTTCTCCATTGAGTAAAACTTGAATTTCGACTTGCGTTGCATTCGCATATTTTTCAATATTGTTGACAGCCTCCTGAATAATTCGGTATAAATGCTCTTCTACCTTGGTAGATAAATTAACATCCTGATTAAAATGCACTACCTGATACTCCAGTCCATCGGTTTCATGCGACTTCACTAATTCAACCACCTTATGAACAAATTTTTCCGTGTAATTTCCTTTGTATGGATTTAACTCTCTACTTACCAAAAGCAGATCATTTCTAACCGAATACAAAGCGCCTACAATGGCTTTCTCCTTATCCCTACAGTTTTCAACCAACAGATCAAGATCTACTAACACTGTGGATTGAATTTCATTCATAATCCGTATCTGTTCCTCCTTTATTCCTGTAAAATGAGACTCCAATAATTGATTCTTCGTTTGACGAATATCTTGCCACAAAGAATCATTTGTATCATTCAATTTTTTAATTCGATACAACATAACCATCGAATAGCTAATAATATGTAGCACGAGTAGTAGAACTCCAATTAACAACAAGTTTATAGGCCCCTCTATTCCAACCTTATTTAGGGTCAGACTAATTCCCGATAAAACCAAGGCTATGATCGAGATATGGAGCAATTTGAATTGAACAGAAGTTATTTCTGGATTATTGAAAATACAGTAATATAGCAATCCAATAACCACTAAAAATACCAATCTAGATAAAACAACAAGAACCATTGAAGAGGGGAAAGCCAATTGTAAAGCCACTGTTCCTACGGCTAATAACAAAAGGTAATCCATCCATCTATGGATTACCTTATACCTGAGTTTGGTATTTAAAACCCGTTGAAAAAAGGACTTAAAAGCAAATAGAATAAATAATGAATTCAAAATATTGAAATAAGTCAACCACGATTCATTCCACAAAACCAAGCCGCGTTCCGAAAAGGCCAAATACACACTTACCAAAAAAGTATAGGTGAAAAACCATAAGAATATTGGCTGTTTTAAATTCACGAAAATCAAAAAGGAGTACAGCAACAAAATCAAAACAAACCCTCCAAATAACCCAATATCGAAAAAGTAAGTGGAAGGATCTTGGGTCAAAAACTCCATCTTCAAAAGGGGTTCATTTATCACGACTGATGAAGCGTTAGCATCCTCATTTTCAGCATATTTAATTCCCATTTGTGCCATAGAAACTCCGTGACCAAAAAATGTATTGTACAGCAAGATTAGAATTCTTAAAAAACCCATTTAACTATTCACTCACAAAAAAATCGAATTAAGATTAGGGTCAACCCTGAATCACAAAACGTCCATTTAATTCATCAAATCGTACTTATTGGCAAACCCAATAAGTTCCGTTAGATTTTTTATTTCTAACTTCCGATATATATTTCGCCTATGCGTTTCTATAGTATTCACAGAAAGAAACAGAATATCGGCAATTTTTTGAGTCGTATTCCCCTTAACCACCAGTTGTACGACCTCTTTTTCTCTTAATGTTAATTTCACCACATTTGAGAAGGACTCTTTAAACAAGGAATGATCCGGATTACTTAGCCCCTCCTGAATAAAAAACTTATCGTTATCTGGATGTCGTAGAACCTCCAGTAAAGTTTCATCCGAGACATCTTTCAGTAAATAGGCATTAGCTCCTGCATCTTTTGCCTTTTTTATCATGGTCGGATCGTCATACATAGTAATCACGATAATCTTAATCGGCAACTTCTGCTCTCGAAGGAACTGGATGACCTCAAACCCATTTAATCCAGGGATATTTAAATCTAATAATAAAATATCAATATCTAAAAACGGAATTTTTTTAGCCGTATAGGTGCCATTTTTAGACGTTTCTATTAATTCGAATTCATCCGAATGTGAAGAAATAATACTGGAAAGACCGTCAATAAAAATTTGATGATCTTCGCAAATGAAAACCTTTTTTACCCCCAAACCGAAAAACTATTTAAACCCTTGAATATCTTATTTGTGTATACAAAATACGTTTATTATTAATGTTTTATACATTTTGACGTTATTCTTTTTACTAAAGTTTCAGTCACACCATTTTAAACTTTATTATTGTGAATACAAAAAAATAAGAGTGCTACGTATTTTATCCACGACATTTTTCCTACTCATTACCATTTTGGGTATGGCGAATCAATCGAAAATTGATTCGTTAATAAATGCGGACGATTCTTTAAAAATCACAAATAATTCAAGAGAACGTTTTTTAGTCCATTCCCAGTTAGCCAAACAATACAAAGCAATCCATGATACCGACAGATACATCGGTTCGATTCTTACCATGGCTAATATGAGCCGGGCTTCGGGGAGTCATTTAATTTCGCTAAACATTTTACAAGAATTAGAAAACTCCATTTATACCTTAACTCCCAAAGAGGTTATTCAAGTTTGTTTAATTAAAGGATCCACATTATACGAAATAGATGATAAAGACAGCGCCATCTACTGGGCACATAGTGGATTGCTTTTATCCAAAAAATTTGGAATTCAAAAATTCGCACCATTACTGAATAATTTACTAGGAGCGAGCTTCATGTTTACCAAACCCGATTCGGCTATTAGCTACATAGAGACCTCTATTGCTGGCTTTTTGTCGGTAAACGACTCCAATGGCGTGGTCCTACCTTACTTAAATCTAGCATTGCTTTACGGTAATCAAAACAGATATTCTAAGGCCATTGAAACCATTGCAAATTCACTTGTTATTTTGGACCAGGAGGATGTTCCCATTTATAGAAAAATGGCCTATGCAAATCTTGCCATGATCTACCGAGATATTGAGGATTACAAGAATAGTACGCTCTTTTTAAACCTTCGAGATAGCGTGAATTATGAAATTAACAACAATCAATTAATATTTCAGTTTTCTCAATTTCAAGATCGTTTAGAAGACGAAAAGAATACACGAGAACTAATGAAACTAAAAGCAAAAGTTGAAATTGCGGAAGTAGAAAATAGAAATCAAGATATTCTAATTACTCTTGGGTTAGTTCTTTTAGTGGCACTGGGTATGAGTTTGTTTTTCGCTATTAAAAGTAGTCGAGACCGAAAGAAGATGACACAAATCATGCACAATAAAGCCCAAGAATTAGAACAGATTAACCGTTTCAAAAATCAAATCCTTTCGGTTATTAGTCATGATATGCGTTCTCCATTGGCACAGGTTATCACCTTTCAACATGCCAAAAATTCGGGTATTAATTTCAGTCCTGACGAGATTAGAGAAATGGATAAAACCATTATGGCTAGTGCCAAGAATGGCCTTTTGATACTGGATAATTTACTGAAGTGGGCGAATAATCAATTTAGTAGTGAAGAATTAAAATTAGAAACTTTCGATTCCTATTTCGTCATCACCCAAATTATTCAGCAAGTAGATGAGCTGGCTAATGAAAAAGATATTGTCATCCACTCAGATGTGACCACATTGGATCTATTTACCAATGAAAGTTTATACCAAATTATTTTACGAAATTTGTTGAGTAACGCCATTAAATTTAGTCCGATGAACTCTGAAATTCGGGTGAACGCTCGCCTCGAAGAAAACAATTTCATTATTACGGTAACCGATCAAGGGCCAGGTATTCCAAAACGAATTTTGGACGCCTTAGATAAGGGGGATCGCATTAAACCAAAAACAGGAAGTTACGGTGAAAAGGGTGCTGGTATAGGATTAACTTTCTCGAAAGAATTTGCCCAACGGATAGGAGCTACACTTACATTTAACACAGAAATTCTTGTAGGAACAGAAGCTACATTTACTCTTCCTATTGCAAAAGAGGCCCCTCAAGAATAATTGTTTGTGACGAACATAGTGTACCTTGCTTTAATAATTTGATACGCATGGACCATCTAAATATTATTTCCAAAAAGAAACCAAATTATCCCGTTAATTCGAAACTTCGAAACTACTTATTTGAATTTCTACGGGAAGAACAGCTCCCTTTAGAATATGAAGATTTAGCTCGATTTCAAAACTCATTTCCTTTGCTCGATCCAGATGGAAACGATACCCTTTGGCATTCGGTGGGATATGCCCCCCAAGACAATTTGGAGGTGTATCGGGGACTTTTAGAAATTTACGTTAAGCTCACTTCCTCCGGTACTTTAGCAGCCATGGACCACCTTTCTGTAGATCGGATAGATTATTGTTTATTTGGTAATTCGAATCCATTCCGTATAAAAATCATTAACCTAGTTAATGATAACTACGATTATTATTACATCAAAAAGGCAGATGCCTCTCGCGTATACGGCTTGGAGTTAGAACATATACTTTCGCCCAATAAAATCAACTACCTCATCCATGGCCACACATTGGTAGAAGAGCACATTTTTGGAATTCCTGGAGATGTTTTTATTAATCATACTATCCATACCGAAAAACACAATTTGGTACGCCTCTCGAAGGAGTTTGTTAAGTTTAATGAACGTTCGTTTGTCCGGTTATTAGGGGATATGCGCGATTATAACTATGTGATTGATATGACCCCTGATTTTGATCAGATTCAGTATAGAATTCGAGCAATTGACTTTGATCAAGAATCCTATGAAGGCAATATAAAGATGTATCGCTTACAGTATTTTAAAGAAAACGCCAAATTTGTCACCCTATCTTTAAAATACATTAGTCCCGAATCTGTAAATCAATACCGAATAGAAGAAAGATCATTAATGGCCAAAAGATTATTGCTTTCCCAGTATCAGTACAAAAAATTGATTCGAATAATGGCGGATGACACCCTCTCTACCCCTGTAAAAACCAATGAATTACGGGAAGGCCTCAATGGATACCATAAAACCACTAAATTTTCGAAATGCCAATCGATGGGAGCCCTGGTCAACATGAACATTTCTATAAGCCTAAACATCCCACTCAGCCAGTTATAATCTAGAAGTTATACTGTGCTCCAAAAAGGACATCAATCCCTGTACTACTAATTTTCTGAAAATTTGGATTTAAAGATTCAAAATCATCCGGTAATTGCTGATGAGGCTTGATACTAAATCCTTCGAAACGGTAACGCAAACCGCCCGAAAAACTAACGACCCCAACTCTATAGTTACCAGAAAAACCAAACTGTAAACCATTGGTCCCAGCATACTTAATTGATTCTGTGTATCCGCTCATTTTCACAATCAGATCTTCGGGTAACGAATAAGAAAACCCGCCATTAAAATCCATCACAAACTTCTCACTTACGGGAACATAGTATTTCCCACCAATCAAGATTGCGTACCTATGGAAGGAATACCCTTGTTCGAAAATTTCATTCCCTGAACCGCTCTTATAAAAATCTTGGGTAAAGGAATAAGAAACAGACGCTTCCACATAAACCGCTTCCGTAATTTTCAAACCAATTCCGATCTCTGGGATACTCCCGGTTCCCAGCTCTATTTGAATAGATCTAGGCAAGTCCATAGACGTACCATTTAGATTGGAGTTGTACGTATAACTATTCATCCCCATACCAAAGCCAAACTTACCCACAGCATAAAATTCACTATGACCAAATTGCGCAAAATTCTCGAAAGAAACCAGTACGAATATCAGTAATAAATATTTATGCTTAAATGTTGACATAAGATGCAAAGTTAGCATTGATGCGATGATCAAGGAATAAATAACCTATACTTTTAAACACCCAAAAGTGGGCAAACATCACAAATTTATAGCCCTTACTTCTTCCCTGTACTTCCAAATCCACCAACGCCACGATCACTTTCTTCTAAAGAACTTACATTCTCCCAGGTAATCTGTTCGTGCTTCGCAATAACTAATTGTGCAATACGCTCTCCGTCTTCTATCACAAATGGCTCCTTGGATAAGTTCACCAAAATAACCCCCACTTCCCCTCGGTAATCGGCATCAATAGTTCCAGGAGAATTTAGTACCGTCACCCCTTTTTTATAAGCCAATCCCGAACGGGGACGAACTTGGGCTTCATATCCTACTGGGAGCTCCATGAATATTCCGGTTTTTACTAAAGTCCGTTCTAAGGAATTAAGGGTAATGGGCGCATCAATATTTGCACGAATATCCAATCCTGCAGCCGCTGTAGTGGCATATTCTGGTAAAGCATGTTTCGATTTATTGATCACTTTTACATGTAGCATATTCCCCATATCATTTCACTTTTTTACGTACTAACTTCATCATTTTGAGCGATACATCCATAATCAGAATCCTAGGATTAGCATTTCTGGAAATATGGTATTCCGCTTCTTCAAAGAGTTTCACCATATCAATGGCATTTAACTCATTTACATAAGGTGCGAATTTGCTAATAAATGCGAGTTCCGATCCTCCCGTCATTAATATAGACGTATCGGCATAGTTCATTATTAGACTTTCTCTAAATACGTGTAATCCATATTTAAAAAATTGCATCATTCGTTCTCGACCCACTGCCGATAAGGTTTCAGACCATTGCATAAGCTCTAAGAACTCTTTTTGCCACAAGAAACGCATCCATTTAATAAACATCTCTTGATTAAATGCACGCACTTCGTTTTCCCCCAATAACCGTTGGGACTCTAAATAATTTCCTTGAGCTATT
>CAJXZP010000040.1 GCA_913062955.1 uncultured Flavobacteriales bacterium
ATATGAGTAAAAACGCGAATGATCATGATGGTGGAATGGATGGTGAGAAACTGAATGTTTCCGCGAATTATGGGAAATCAATTGGTAAAAATGGTGGGTTTATTAATTTCACGGGTTCTGTAGCGCTAAGAAAATCGGCTTCCAGAGCGAAAGACTATACAGGCAACATTTTTCAAGCCTTTCACGGTGCAGAGAGAGTATTTGCTGCAGGTGGTGGAAATGTAAGTAATATGGGGTTAGCAGATTATCAAGCTGCGGGTTCGGGGTTGTCTTACCTTTCGGATGGTGATAAACAGGTTCTTGCAGACGCGTCTGCGGGTACTTCAGGAGGTGATTCTACCATTCAATCTATTTTGGGTCAACAAGCGAGTGATGATGAATTAGGGGCTAGAGGAATGACTCGTAAAGATTTTAGATTTAGAGTAGGACAATCCAAATTGAGAGAAGGAAAATTCTTTGGGAATTTTTCTTTACCTATTGGTGAAAAAGCATCGGTTTACGCTTTTGGAGGTATGTCTTATCGTCAAGGGTTGGCGGCTGGTTTTTACAGACGTCCGGCTCAAACAGATGGTCGTGCAAATACCCCAGCATTTCCAAATGGGTTCTTACCAGAAATTGGTTCGGATATCACGGATCAATCTTTTGCCTTCGGTATTAAAGGGGAATCCAATGGGTGGAATATCGATTTCTCTAACACTTTTGGACGAAATCAATTTGCCTACACCGTGTATAACTCAAGTAATGGTACCATGGGATTAGCCACTCCTCGTGAGTTTGATGCGGGAGCAAATACCTTTACCCAAAATACATCTAATTTGGATTTTAGTAAGTTTTATAAAGAAACTTTACATGGAATGAATATTGCTTTCGGTGCGGAGTATCGAGTGGAGAACTTTGCTATTTCAGCAGGTGAGGAATCTTCTTATTCGAGTTATGATGTAAACGGGAACTTGGTGACTTCAACAACTCCAGATTCTTTAAAAGTTAAAAATAATTTTTATGGAAATAATTTAGGTGGAAGCTCTCAAGTGTTTGCTGGGTTTAATCCTAGAAACGTAATTAGTAAAAACCGGAATAGTGTAGCGGGTTATTTAGATATTGAATTAGATGTAACCAAAAAGTGGATTGTTAATGGCGCATTACGTATGGAGAGTTATTCCGATTTTGGGGAAACGGTAAATTATAAATTAGCGACTCGATATAAAATTGCGAATGCACTTTCTATTCGTGGAGCATTTAATACGGGGTTTAGAGCACCTTCTTTGCATCAGAAGTTTTTTAGTAGAAGCTCAACTATTTTTGATGAAAATGGCAATGTGCAAGAAGTCGGAACTTTTGCGAATAATAGTCGTACCGCTGATTTATTAGGGATTCCAGAATTAAAACAAGAAACGTCTACGGATTTTAGTTTTGGTATTGGAGGTAAAATTTCTAATGCTAATTTATCCTATACAGTGGATGTTTATCAGGTGGATATTAAAGATAGAATCGTGTATACAGGAGGATTTACACCCGGGGATGATCCAGAGTTACAAGCTATTTTTGATGCGGCAGGAGTTACCAAAGCTGCTTTCTTTGCCAATGCGATTGATACCCGCTCTACCGGATTAGATATTGTTATTTCTCATCGTAAACCGATTAATAAAATGATGCTGAAATCTAATTTCTCCGCTACTTTTTCTAAAACAGAGCAAGTAGGAGAGGTGAAAACAAGCGATAAATTGGCTTTGAAATCAGACACCTATTTTGGACCACGTGAAAAATTATTTTTGGAAGAAGCACGTCCACGAATGAAGTTTAACTTGACGGAAATTTTAGATTTAAATAAATTAAGCTTTATGTTACGTTTCGTTTATTTTGGTGAGGTGACCGATCCAGATTCACATTCGGATGTAGAAGGCTTAACGGTTTATGGAGGTAAATTAATTACAGATTTATCTATTGGATATAAAGCTTCCGAAAGTTTATCCATTACCGTGGGTGCCAACAATATTTTAGATGTTTATCCAGATGATAATAGAGTGAACTCCACTTCTGGTGATCAGTTTGTATACTCAAGACGAACCTCCCAGTTTGGCTATTCTGGTAGATATGTATTTGCGAGATTAAACTTAAAGTTATAAGATATTCTAGATTAAATAAGTGAAAATAAAAGTCCTTACAGGTTGTCCTGTAGGGGCTTTTTTTATGGGGGAGTTTATTATTTGATATGTTTTTGGTGTAGGTGTAAAAGTCAAATTAACGGATTTAAATTCGTTTGGGTAAGTACTTAAATTTAATTTCAGTCTCGTTCATTTTGGTATAATAAAGCGGACTGAACGGAGTCGGATTGTTCTCTTTCAAAACTTTGCTACGCTCGTTTTGTTGGTTGCTACATTGTTGGCCGAATCGGGGATACTCCCTTTGGTCGTGATCCCGATCGTAGTTAAAATCTCACAAAGAAAAAGAAGCTTACTCGCTATGCTCGTAATCTCTTTTTTTATTTTCTCTCATTTGCCTTGAGCTACGCTCAGATCAAATGTTCGGGCATAAAAAAAGGTCCATTCTGGACCTTCTTTTTCTTTGGTGGAGTCGGAGGGATTCGAACCCTCGTCCAAACAAGCAAACATTAATCTTTCTACAAGTTTAGTTTATGATTGGTTTTCGAAATCAAGATGGCCACAAACAGCCCACTTAAAACTTAGCTTCATTAATCTTGAACCAGCACAGAAGCCGTACTAATCCTTACCTAACTTTATCAATACCATATTGTAACAAACCGCTAGACAAGGTTTGTTACTAGGCATCCCGTTTTCCTACCTAGTAGTGAAAATGAAGTATAATTCACTTGGTGAATTATGCAGCAAGAGCGTAATTGTTTTCGCCTGTTAAAAAAATGCGGTATTGAATTAAAGAGCTATACCCCAAAGCTCTACTTGCTTAAATAACGGTTGACCTCGCTGTCAAAACCAGTCGACCCCGATATCACTACAAAAGTAATCACTTTAACTCATTTTTGGGTGTATTTTTCATGAAGGAAATTTTATATTTGGACACATCCAAAAATCCCGTTTATAATGATAAAACTAAGTGTAATTAGAGAAGGTAAAAACCCACCAGATATGCGTGTACCTTTAACTCCAAAGCAATGTGTAGAAATTCAACATAATCTACCTGATTTAGAGTTAACTGTACAGAAGTCGAGTGTGCGTACTTTCCCTAATTCTAGCTATTCTGATTTGGGTGTTGTTTTGAAAGATGAGGTGGTAGATGCCGATGTTTTAATTGGGGTAAAAGAAGTGCCCATGGATATGTTGGTAGAGAATAAAACCTATTTTTTCTTTTCACATACCACCAAAGAACAACCGTATAACCGTACATTATTGCAGACCTTGTTGAAAAAAAATATTCGTATGATTGACTACGAAGGTTTAACCAATGAAGACGGGGCGCGTATTATTGGGTTTGGATATTTTGCGGGTGTAGTTGGAGCCTATAATGGGATCAAGGCGTGGGGAAAGCGTCACAAATCATTTGATTTATGCTCGGCCTTGGAATTACATAGTTTGTCTGAAATGGGTAAAGAATTGCAAAAAGCAAAATTGCCGAATATCAAAATAGTTTTAACGGGAGCCGGTAGAGTGGCATCGGGTGTAAATGATGTGTTGGAGATGATGGGAGTCAAAAAAGTAAGTCCAGAGAATTACTTGACAGAATCCTATAACGAAATCATATATACGCAATTAAATGTAGAGGATTACAATAAACGTAAAGATGGTAAAGAAATGCCTAGAAAGGACTTCTATTCCAACTTTAGAGAATACGAATCTAACTTTATGCGTTTTGCGAAAGTAACGGATCTATATATTGCGGGGCATTTTTACGCAGAAGACTCGCCCTTTATTTTTACGAGAGAGGATGCGAAATCACCCGAGTTTAGAATTAAGGTCATTGCCGACATTAGTTGCGATATTGATGGTCCTGTAGCCAGTACATTAAGGCCATCTACCATCGCTGATCCAATGTATGGCTACCATGCGGCTACAGAATCGGAGGTTGCTTTTGATCAAGAAGATGCCATTACCGTTATGGCGGTTGATAATTTACCGTGTGAGTTTCCAACGGCTGCTTCTGAAGGATTTGGAAATGATATGCTGAATAAAATTTTGCCCCAATTGTTTAATAACGATAAAGGTGATATTTTGAAACGAGCGACCATTTGTGAAAACGGAAAACTAACCGATAAGTATGCCTATTTGCAAGATTTTGTGGATGGTAAGTAGGTTAGAGATCTACTCGTTGTTCTTCAAAACGAATGTAAAAAAGTGGGGTAATTTTACCGGCTTCAATTTCTTTATCGATATACGGAAATAACTCGGGCCAAAAACTTTGGTTGGGATAACTATCTATTTGGCCTAGTAAAAAGAAGTAGGCGGAATTAAAGGCATTTCCTGTTTTTGAATAAGTCGGATATCCATTTGTTTTTACGTGATGCATGAAACTTTCAAAAAGTGTTTCATCTGTCTTAATATCACTATTAGGGTCCTTTTGCTGACGTATGTAATTTTCATTCGCAATAGAGTCGATACAGTTCCTGAAATTGGTGTCAATGGATGCTAAATGAATTGCTTGTAAAGAATCTTGTTTGAGTAGGAGATCTTGATAGCTTTTTGAATTGTAATAGGGGGTAAGATGGTCTACCGTAATATAATTTGGATCCCATCCTTTGGTGAATCCTTTTTCTAAATAATAAGAAATTTTATCATAGTTACCCGTACTATAAACGGTCATGGCGATGGATATGTAAATGCCAGGATCAAAATCAATAAGGGATAAAGCGGAATCGTAATATATTATTGCGGAGTCATATTGGTTTTGGGCGGAATGAGTTCTTGCGCTAGTGACTAGTTCGTTATAGGTGCGGTATTTTTCTATTTGCGAAAAGCCAGTAAAGTTCGCCCCTATTAGAAATAGGGTTAATATGTATTTTGTCATAAATAGGAAATGAATGGATTAAGGAAACTGAATTTTGATGACCGTATTTTAATTCGGGTAACGAAAACAATCTATAGTATGATCATTTACCAGGCCACTCGCTTGCATGTGAGCATACATGATGGTACTGCCACAAAACTTGAATCCACGCTTTTTTAGGTCTTTACTTAAAGCATCACTTTCTTTGGTGGTTGCAGGAACCTCGCTACTCTGTTTCCAATGATTAACAATGGGGGTATTATTTACAAACTGCCAGATATAGGTATCAAAGGAGCCAAATTCTTTTTGAACTTCTAGGAATAGTTTGGCGTTTGTAACCGCACCATTTATTTTGAGTTTATTCCGAATTACTCCGGGATCCAGTAGAATACTATCAATTTGTAGAGAGGTGAATTGGGCGACTTTCTCTACCTCAAAATTGGCGAATGCTTTTCTATACCCTTCTCTACGTTTTAAAATGGTGGCCCAGCTTAATCCTGCTTGCGCACCTTCTAGTATTAAAAACTCAAAATGGACTTTATCGTCATGTACGGGAACTCCCCATTCTGTATCGTGATATTCCTGGTAAGCCTCAAACTGGTTAGTGGCCCATTGGCATCTCCTTTTCATGGAGAAAAGGTACGGATTTCAAATTATTGGAAAAAGAAATAGCCGTCCATTAACCAAAAAAAAATTTTGTAGCGGACGGCTATTCCCCAATTTATTATTTATCCTAAATAAGGACGCAATTGGTGACTGCGGGAGGATGTTTTTAATCTTCTGATTGCCTTTTCCTTGATTTGGCGAACACGTTCTCGTGTTAATCCATACATACCGCCAATTTCTTCTAAGGTATGTGCCGTTCTGGACTCTAAACCAAAGTATAAACTCAATACATCCGACTCTCGTTTGGCAAGAGTGGAAAGGGAACGTTTAATTTCTTGTTTTAATGATTCTGTTATTAATTTTTGATCTGGATTGGCCTCATCATTTTCTTGATACAAATCGTACATGCTACGGTCATCTCCGCCATCGCCAACCAGGGGTGCGTCCATGGATACATGACGTTGGTTATTTCGCAAAGAGCTTTTTACGTCCTTTATCGAAATATCCATGATTTCTGAAATCTCAAAAGCGGTAGGAGCACGCTCCATATCTTGTTCTAATTTTGAAAATACCTGATTGATTTTGGATATAGTACCAATTTTGTTTAACGGTAAACGTACAATACGTGATTGTTCTGCTAATGCCTGAAGAATAGATTGACGAATCCACCATACCGCGTAAGAGATAAATTTAAATCCACGAGTTTCATCAAATTTCTTTGCGGCTTTAATGAGTCCTAAATTACCTTCATTAATTAAATCAGGCAATGTTAATCCTTGGTTTTGGTATTGTTTAGCTACAGAAACAACAAAGCGTAAATTTGCTCTAGTCATTTTGTCTAGGGCTTCTTTATCCCCCGCTCTAATAAGTTGTGCGAGTTCTACTTCTTCCTCCGCTGTAATTAAGCTTAACCTTCCAATTTCTTGAAGGTATTTCTCCAAAGAGGCCGTTTCACGATTCGTGATTTGTTTCGTTATACGTAATTGTCTCATAACTTGGTATTTTAAGTTTTTCTCAATTCGGGCAAGAAGTTGATTGAAACGGTATCAAGCTGTAAACCCTATATACCATTAACTAATCATGTATACGAAAAAAGCCACCAAGAGGTTTGGTGGCTTTCAAAAAAAAATATATAAAAGTGATAACTACACTTTTTCAGGCTTCTCTAGCAGTACTTTACGAGATAGTCTTAGCTTTCCTGTTTTTGGATCTAAACCAATTAGTTTTACTTCAATTTCTTGACCTACTTCTAAATGATCTTCTGCTTTGTCTACTCTGTCCCATGCAATTTCAGAAATATGTAGTAAGCCATCTTTTCCAGGAATAATTTCAACGAATGCACCATATGCAGCCACCGCTTTTACTTTTCCTTTGTAGATCTCACCTACTTCTGGTACCGCTACAATTCCTTTAATACGAGCCATTGCTGCATTTAAAGAATTTACGTTACTTGCAAATACTTCAACAACACCTTGGTTATTGATCTCTTCAATAACGATAGTCGTTTCCGTTTCCGCTTGGATTTCTTGAATGATTTTTCCTCCAGGGCCTATAATTGCTCCAATCATATCTTTCGGAATAGTGATGGATTCAATACGAGGGGCATTTGGTTTTAACTCTTCGTTTCCTGAAGTTAACGTTTTTGCCATCTCATCCGCAATGTATAAACGACCTGCTTTGGCTTGTTCTAAAGCTTTCTTAAGAACTTCCATTTTTAAACCGTCTACTTTGATGTCCATTTGACATGCTGTGATTCCATCAGCAGTACCGGTAATCTTAAAGTCCATATCACCTAAAGCATCTTCATCACCTAGGATATCTGAAAGAACTGCCCAGTTATCATCCGATCCGTAAATAAGACCCATAGCGATTCCTGAAACAGGTTTCTTCATTTTTACACCGGCATCCATTAATGCAAGAGAACCTGCACATACAGTAGCCATGGAAGAAGAACCATTCGATTCTAAAATATCAGAAACAACTCTAATTGTATACGGGAAATTATCGGGTAACATTGGTAATAAAGCTCTTAAAGCTAAGTTACCATGACCAATTTCTCTTCTACTTACACTTCTAATAGGACGAGCTTCTCCGGTAGAGAATGGTGGGAAGTTATAGTGCAACATGAATTTTTGAGAGCCTTTCATAAAAGCACCATCAATATTTTGAGCATCTAACTTAGTACCTAAAGTAACCGAAGTTAACGATTGTGTTTCCCCACGAGTAAATACCGCAGAACCATGAGTTCCTGGTAAATATCCTACTTCACTCCAAATGTCACGAACATCTGTAGTGGCACGGCCATCTAAACGAGTTCCTTTTTCAAGAACTACGTTACGAACCGCTTTCTTCATTACTGTTTTGAAGTATTGGTTGATCATGAAGTTGTTGTCTGAAACAAACTCTTCCCCTAATCCTTCTTTGATTTCATCTTTGATTGCCTTAAATGCCGCAGATCTTTCTTCTTTAGCAGAAGCTACAGAAGCAATCGCATATAATTTATCGTACGCTTTCGCTTCGATATCTTTTAGCAAATCTTCATCTGATTTTTCGTGGCAATAATCTCTTTTTACTGCCGCTTTCTCTACTTGAGCAGCTAAAGCAACTTGAGCTTCACATTGAACTTTGATCGACTCATGTGCAGCAGCAATAGCTTCGATCATTTCATCTTCCGAAATTTCTTTCATCTCACCTTCAACCATCATGATGTTTTCTGCAGTACCTGCAACCATCATATCGATATCCGCTTTTTCTAACTCAACATTTGTTGGGTTAATCACCATTTTGCCATCTATTCTAGCTACTCTACATTCGGATACAGGACCCGCAAATGGAATATCAGAAACTGCAAGTGCAGCGGATGCTGCCAAACATGCTAAAGCATCTGGCATAGTTTTTAAATCAGAAGATATTAATTGTACAAATACTTGCGTATTCGCATGGAAATCTGAAGGGAATAATGGGCGTAAGGCACGGTCAATTAAACGAGCTGTTAAAATCTCACTTTCTGATGGACGCGCTTCTCTTTTGAAAAATCCACCAGGAAAACTTCCTGTAGCTGGATATTTTTCACGATATTCTACCGTTAAAGGTAAAAAGTCCATATCATCTTTTGCTTCTTTGTCACTTACTACAGTGGCTAAAAGCATGGTGTCACCTTGACGTAAAACAACAGAACCATCTGCTTGTTTTGCTAGTTTACCTGTTTCTAAAACGATTTCTTGTCCGGCCGTTTTAAACCTTTGTTCAATAACTTTCATAGTGTATCTAATTGCGGGCTCTAACCCAGTGTTTATAATAGCACGCCCAATATAGGCGATTTTTGTATGCGTAATGTAAATCGAATTCTCCGAGCGAAAAATTGAAGTAAAAAAAAAGGCAATTGAAAATCAACCGCCTTTTTTTTAATTTTTACTTTCTTAATCCAAGCTCTTTTACAATTGCTCTGTAACGAAGAACGTCAATTTTAATTAAGTAATCTAAAAGACTTCGTCTTTTACCTACTAAATTCATTAACGCTCTTTGCGTGTTGTAATCTTTTCTGTTTTTTTTCAAATGCCCAGTTAGGTGAGCAATTCTGAATGTGAAGATTGCGATTTGAGCTTCAGATGAACCAGTGTTTGCTTCTGATCCTCCATGCTTGGTAAAAAATTCTTTTTTCTTTTCAGCTGATAAATACATTCCAATATTGTTTTTAATGATTTTTATGTATCGAAAAATTCGAGCGGCAAATATAGCACTATTAATGCTATAGTTGACCGATTCTAGTTTTTAAATAATCTTAGAATTTGTGTCAGTTTTGTTTTTAAATGTCTACGATCTACAATGAAGTCGAGAAATCCTTTTTCCAATAGGAATTCAGAGGTTTGAAAGCCTTCTGGTAAATCTCGTCCAATGGTTTCTTTAATAATCCGAGGACCCGCAAAACCAATTAATGCATTCGGCTCGGCTATATTAATGTCGCCCAACATCGCAAAAGAAGCAGTAATACCTCCAGTAGTTGGATCTGTTAATAAAGAAATATAGGGTAATTTGGCTTGAGCCAGTAAAGATAACTTAGCAGATGTTTTTGCCATTTGCATTAACGAAAAAGCCGCCTCCATCATTCGGGCACCTCCAGATTTAGAGATAATCATGAATGGATATTTGTTTTCTATGGCATAATCAATTGCTCTCGCAATTTTTTCACCTACTACAGAACCCATAGAACCACCAATGAAATTAAAATCCATAGCGGCAACGACCAAGTCCTCTCCATTCACCTGCCCATGAGCGGTTCGAATAGCATCCTTTAAACCTGTTTTCTTTTGAGCCGCTTTGTAACGATCCTTATACGATTTAGTATCTGTAAACTTTAAGGGGTCTCCAGATTGTAAATCCTTATTTAATTCTTCGTATTCGTTTTTGTCAAAAAGGATATTGAAATATTCTTCCGAACCAATACGTTTATGGTAATCATCGGCAGGTACCACGTAGTTGTTTGCTTTCAACTCGTTTGTTTCCACTACGTTTCCAGATGGGCTTTTAAACCAAAGTCCGTCAGGAGTTTCTTTTTTCTCTTTCGTGGGGGTTGTTATTCCCTGTTTCATTCGTTTAAACCAACTGCTCATACGTTTTCAATTTAGTTAAACAATTAAAGGTGTTAGGCGATGGTTACATCGTCACATAAATAAACATCTTGTACCGACTGAATGATTTTAATACCCTCATCCATTGGTTTCTGGAAAGCTTTACGACCCAAAATTAAACCAGAACCACCAGCTCTTTTGTTAATTACCGCGGTTTCTACCGCTTCAGCCATGTCACTTGCTCCACCTGAAGCACCACCCGAATTAATTAACCCACGTAATCCCATATAGGTGTTAGCCAATTGGTAACGACATAAATCAATGGGATGATCCGTAGTCATTTTTGTGTAAACATCCGGGTGTGTTTTACCTACCTTAATGGCGTTAAAACCACCGTTGTTTGTGGGTAATTTTTGCTTAATGATATCCGCACCAATAGTTACTCCAATATGATTAGCCTGACCTGTTAGATCCGCAGCAGTATGGTAATCTGTACCGTCTGATTTGAATCCGGGGTTTCTTAAATAACACCATAAGATAGTCGCCATTCCTAGTTCGTGGGCTCTTTCAAAGGCCGCAGCTACTTCTTGAATTTGACGTTCTGATTCTTCCGAACCGAAATAGATGGTTGCTCCAATTGCAGTAGCTCCCATATTCCAAGCACGATCTACAGAACCAAACATGATTTGGTTGAAAGTACTTGGGTAAGTCATCAATTCGTTATGATTTATTTTTACAATAAACGGAATTTTATGCGCGTATTTTCTCGCTTGAGAAGCTAAAACATCAAACGTAGAAGCAACCGCATTACAGCCTGCGTTAACCGCTAATTCTACAATGTTTTTGGGATCAAAATATATTGGGTTTGGAGCAAATGAAGCTGCTGCCGAATGTTCCAAACCTTGATCTACCGGTAAAATGGATACATAACCAGTTCCAGCTAGTCTTCCATGTCCGTATAAAGCTTGTAAACTTCTTAATACTTGAGGACTACGATCTGAATCACCAAAAGAGGTAGATACAAAATCAGGATTAGGTAAGTGTAAATGTTCTTTAGGAATAGCGGTGGCGACATGATTCAATAATGAATCTGCTTTGTCTCCTAATAATTGACCAATCTTATTAATGTCAGACATATTTAAATGTTTTGAATTTCTGAATTTTATAATCCGCAAATCTAAGGAAATATTAGACTGAAATGATGTTTTTTTTGAAATTAGAATGGATATCCAATACCTAGATTGAACACCGAGTTATTTATGCTTTGGGTGGCATTTTTTGTATTGCTCCCTATCCATCGCTCTGAAACGATTCTGCCCGGATCATAGATCTTAAATCCCCAATCAAAACGGACCAGTAAAAAGCCGAAATTTAGTCGGATTCCAGGGCCCGCAGCCAAAGCCAATTCCGTAAGAAATCTGGATACCTCAAAATTGGCATTTGGACGATTCTCGTCATCTGGATGTAATAACCAAATATTTCCCGCATCTGCAAATAGCGCACCTTCCATAGATTTTACAATGGTAAAACGATATTCTGCACTGATTTGAATTTTGATATCCGCTACTTGATCTACTCCTTTTTTTGAAGTGGAGTCATTATTCAACGAACCCGGTCCTAGTGTTCTGGCTCGCCATCCTCTATTATCGTTTGCGCCACCCCCATAAAAACTTCGGTCATAGGGGAGGGCTTCTGAATTCCCATACGGAACACCCACTCCTGCCAATACTTTGAAAGCCATGGATTGGATACGATTAATCCTACGGGTTAAATGCCAATCATTTTGAACTTTGACAAATTGGGCATAACGAACATTACCAACCGTGTAATACGGTGCCCCTTCCTCCGTTCCGGGTGCGACTTGATCAAACACCCGTAAAAGGTTTCCTGCCAATTCAAATTGGGCTCGGTTCAATGAATAGGATTTTTGTTGGATGGTAGTTCGGTTGGTCCAAGTTTCAATAAAACGAGCTCCCGCAATAAACTGGTTGCTGTAGGTTGCATCCAGTAAGGGGTTATTTAAATCATTTAATCGTTGCTGAAATGCAATGGATTTATCAATGTTAATGTAACTTATATCTATCGGGTAAAATAAATACTCGTTGGTGTTACGCTTTTTTCGGGTAAAGAAATAACCCAAGGATACATTCATTAACCTTCGTTCAAAATCGGGCCGATTCTGGTAATTGATAATAAAGTTTAGACTCGTTTTAGGACGGTTAAATTTTTTAAGGATCTTTGTCCGTAGCTTGTAAGGCAGTTTTAATTCTTGAAATATTAAGGATGCTTCCCCACCATATTCTACGGTATTAATTAATCCCGAATTTGTTTCGTTTGGATCTTCGGAGTTGGTCTGTTGGGCTTCAACCCCCCCTTTAAATCGAATCTTTAATTCCTCCGCACCTCCAAAAACATTCCGGTGTAAATAATTGAGGTAACCGGAAAAACCTAAATTACTAGAAGAGTTAGTGCCTTCCAATTCTGTACCTACTGACTGAGATGGCATGGGAGTCATCAGAATGTTACAGTTTAAAACAGTAGAATCTAAAAGGTCTGGAATAAACCCAATATTGATATAGCTAAAGTTGTTTAAACCCGAAATACGTGAATACGTTCTTTGTTCTGCACGTTGGGTATAGGTGTCTCCATTTTCAAAAAATAGTTTGTTTACAAAAGTATGTGGGTTGTATTTTAACCGGGATAAATTCATGTAAATGAGGTTCTCAAAATGGATAGAATCTTCTGGGTTATCTTTATAGTTGGGATCAAAACTGGTATTTAAGGTAATGTTACCAATGGTGTATTTTTTGTGTTTGCTAACAACTACCGAATCGAGGGTTGGATTTAGTAACGAAGGGTTTTTAATAATGGTTTTAATATTTACCACATTTCCATTTAGATTACTATCTACTTCGTAAGCGACATATTCTTTGGAAAAATAGAAATAACCTTGGTTACGCATTGCCGTGGTAAACCGAACACGTTCTTTATCAATTTCTTCAGTGTTATAGGGCGTGCCAGCATGTAGTTTAGAATGTTTATTGGCTTCTTTAATAGCCTCCGAAAGTGTGGGGTCATCAATAACCAATGCAATGGTATTAAGCGTAAACTGCGGTCCCTCTTTGACCGTGTAAATAACGGTGACCTTGGTGCTGTCAGAATTGTATTTGTATGCAGTGAAAATTTCGTTTCTGAAAAAACCTTTGTTAAACAATGCCTTTTCAAACTGTGTGGCCGTTTGTTGTGCCGCGTCTTTACTAAATATGACAGGAGCTTCTCCTGAATCTTTAATTTGTTGCCCTAATACAGGTTTAAATTCCTTAGGTTTTTTACCCTTTGCAATTCTTCGTTGGTTCTTTAAAGTAATCCGCGCACGTTTCTTTTCGTTTTTAACCGCCAAGTTACTATCGTTGAAGGATAGGTATTGCTGCATCTTTACTTTTACTGCCCAGAGTGCTTTTTTATTTTGTCGTTGACGTATAAATGGATAAAGTTCGTCTTGTTCGGCCACATTAGTTGAGATTCTAATTTTATTGGCTCGTAAATACACTTTCCCAGGAGGTATGTGTTTACTGGGACTACACGCAGCAATTAGGAAGCCTAAAACGACAAAAACATATATATTCTTAATTAGCGACTTCAATGCGACAGATTGGTATTTTTGCAAATCTATAAATATACGGGTCAAGAGGAAATGATAACTAAGAATCAAATAAAATATATCAAAGATTTATCGCAAAAATCTTTTCGTACACAGGAAAAGAAGTTTGTGGTTGAAGGAGAAAAGCTGCTAATTGAATTATTGCAAAGTGAAGTGACCATAGATACTATTTATGCGCTTCCAACTTGGGCAGATGCGAATCCGAATGTGGCGGTAACGATAATTAGCGAGAAGGAACTAAGTCGCATATCGCAATTAAAGTCACCTAATAAGGTGTTGGCTGTGGTATATACCTTTGAGGATGAAATTGGGGATGACCTTTCAAACGGACTCACCTTGTTTTTGGATCGAATTAATGATCCGGGGAACTTTGGAACCATTATTCGTATGGCCGATTGGTTTGGAGTGAATAAAATTGTTTGTACTTCGAAATCTGTAGATGTATATAATTCGAAAGTGATCCAAAGTAGTATGGGGTCTGTGTATAGAATTCCGGTGTTTTATGTGGAACCCGATACCTTCTTTAGCCAATACAAATCCCAGTTTCCAGAAAATGCCATTATTGGTGCCGCTATGGACGGAGAAACTTTAGCGGAAGTTAACTTACCCGAAAACGGACTTTTAGTTATGGGAAGTGAATCTCATGGAATTAGTGAGGAAATCGAATCCCATGTAACCAAATCTGTCACTATTCCTAATTTAGGACAGGCCGAGTCATTAAATGTGGCGGTGGCTACCGGAATTATTCTGTGGGAGTGGAGGAGAGGTTAATCTTGATTATCCTTCAAATAATAAACTAACGGTAAACATACCGGGTTTAATTTCTTGGATCGGTTTTGCCCAAAACGAACCATCGTTGATGAAAGCATCGTTTAAGCCATGGCTGTATTTAAACTCCAGAGCAAATTTGAAATACTCCAAAAACAAATCGGTACCTATCCCAAATTCGGCAAAATAATTTTGACGACTAATTTTCAGAACTTGTTTGGAAATTGCCACCTCATTATTCACATCAAATTGGGAGGATAAGTCTAACCCAAAACTACCACCTGCTACCAAGTACGTTGCAAAATTATTGTATCGTTTGGATCGGAACTTGACTAAAAATGGAAATAAGACGTAGGTAGATTCAATTATTCGAGTGTCGGTAACGTTTTTTGGGTTCCCTTCAAAAACGTAATTTAAGTTTCGTTGTGCAAATGATAAAGTAGGTAAAAAACGGAGCGTAAAATGATCATTGAAACGCATGGAACCCAAGAAACCAATGTTGAATCCAGTTTGGTTTGCCGTAGTTAATGAGATTAACGAGTCATAGGTAGTTAGGTCATATTTCATTCTAAAACCACTGGTATTGACCGCTAATAAAAATCCAAAATGGAATTTGGATTGCTCAAAATAGGGCAGGTTGGGGTTCTTCTGTTTGAACTTCTTTTGTGCAAAAAGTCCAGATCCAATACCTACCAAAAATGCTATGATGAGAAGTTTCTTCATTCTAAAATGGGAGAACGTAGTTTCAGTTTATTTATTTCGAAGCAACATATAAAGTTGCTGTACCCAGTGTAAGTGGGGTAAATGAAGCGTCTTTGAATCCTACCTTAGTTAAAATATCAGCAAATTCTTGACCTTGGGCAAAATGGGTAACGGATTCCGGCAAGTATGTATATGCTCGGGCATCTTTGGAAACTAATTTACCTACTGCCGGAAGAACTCTTTTGAAATAGATATTATACAACTGCTTTATTGGAAATGAGGAGGGTTGAGAAATTTCGATAATCGCTACCTGACCTCCAGGTTTTAATACACGAAGCATTTCGCCTAGACCAACTTCAAGATGGGCGAAATTACGAACTCCAAAGCCAACGGTTATGGCATCAAAAGACTGATCTTTAAATGGTAAAGCTTCACTGTCTGCTTTTACCATTTCGATTAGATTCTCCAGTTTCCTGTGGCGGATTTTTTTACGACCCACATTCAGCATTTCTTCAGATATGTCCAAACCAACAATGCGATCTGGATTTAAACTAGTTGCTTCCAAGGCAAAATCGCCTGTTCCTGTTGCGACATCCAAAATAGATTTTGGATTTTTTTTGCCTATTATTTTGATGGCTTTCCTTCTCCAGGTAATATCGATACCCATAGAAAGTAAATGATTTAAGAAATCGTACTTGGGAGCAATGTTGTCAAACATTTCCTCAACTTGGTCTTTCTTAGCCGTTTGATTGTTATACGGAGTGATTTTATCGTGCTTCACGCTCAAAAAATTAGTTGGCAAAAATAAGGGTTTTGAGGATAGGGTAATCCAAATTAGACCTCAATATTTAGTTGGTGTAAGTAAAGATGAATAAGGCCATTTCAACTACCTCTTTTCCTTACCGGCATGCTTTTTATTTTTTTTTGGAACCTCCTGCAATCCATGTCCACCCCAAGGGTGACAGGTGCTTATTCGTTTCAGTCCAAGCCAAGTTCCTTTTAGAGGGCCCCACTCTTGAATAGCTTCAATGGTGTAATGCGAACACGTTGGGTGATATCTACAATTTGATCCTAAGAAGGGAGAAATAGCTAACTGGTAGAATTTCACCAATCCAATCAGGATCATATTGAAGAATTTCGTGATCATTTAAAATCTTTGTACAATAAACTGGGTTGGATGCCTTTGTTGTTTTGGTATTTACCCGATTTATATAAATCATACTCGCCTTCAATACTATGATAGAAAATTTGACAAATTTCTACGTTAGGATAAATACGAATGGGTTGCACACAAAAGATTTCTAAGGTCCAAAACCCGTTAAAACCAACATCGCCAAAACCGGCTGTTACATGAATAAATAACCCTAATCGACCAATAGAAGATCGGCCCTCTAACATAGGGACGAATTTGTTGGTGGAGGTATGCTCGTTTGTTCTTCCTAAATACAATTTATGAGGCTCGAGTAATAATCCTTCTTCAGGAATCGTTAAACGAGTGGTTGGATTTGGCGTTTTCATATCCAATACATCATTATCGTAAGTCAATAACTCTTCAAATAAGCTTAAGTTGTAGCTGTTTGGGTTGAGCTGACTTTCGTTATAAGGTTCAATTTGAATACCACCGGTACCTATTTGTTTTTTTATTTCTTTTCCTGATAGAATCATAATAGTAATCTCTTTGACAACCTATGGGTTGAGAAGCTGCAAATCTACATAAATGGGTAGATGATTGGGTGATCCCCAAGTATATATTCTGGATATAAAATTAATTTACAGGTGGAGTAGAAAAGGGACTTGTTTTATTGTTAAGTGAAAGGAAATGAAAAAAAACACGAAACGACTTTGATTTAACAAAGCTGTTTCCTGCTTTTTTTTAATGCAACTTCTTATTGAAGAATGATTTTTGTTGTTTCTTTCAAAATATGGTTATCATCATAAATTTGCAGGAAGTAGATTCCTTTACCGGTCCAAGTGCTCAAATCAATTTCATATTGAACTGAATTAATTTCCGTTTCAAATACGGATTGGCCAATTGAGTTTACAATTGTTATGGATCCTCCAACGCTATTTTCTCTAGAGTCAATAAATAGATGATCCTTGGCTGGGTTTGGATATACTTTTATTTCATTTGATTTAAAATGAGAGGTACTACTCATTATAGAAGAACCGGTTTCAATAATTATAGTCTGTGCAGAAGAATTAGAACGTCCGGCACCATTTTTTCCTATTTCATAATATAAAGATGCTACCTCAGTTAGGTTTAGAGCGGAATTGTAAATTCTGAAATCATCCAGAGCCCCTTTAAGAAATACTCCTTGACCATTAAAATATCTACTTCCTAAGCTTACTATTGAAGTTGATGGTATGTTAGGGAATTGACCATGGTCATTACCATAATTGGTAATTAAAGAAGGTAATTGAGAGTTGTCTAAATAAATGATTGTACTATTAGTGTTATATACAATTACAAAATGATGCCAGTCATTATCAAATAGGAAGCATCTGTCATTTGGATTCTCATGAGATGAAATGTTGTAAATACTTAAGGAAGACCTATTACCTGTTGTTATTAATTCGTCCGTGTTATAACCGGTAACGTTTTCACCAATAAAAATATTGGTTCCATTGGTCGTTGATGTTGTTGGTACTTTTGCTATTCCAAAAATTGCTTGAGGGGTATCAATAGGTGTTTTAACCCAAAAGGAAATACTGACAGATCCCGTGAGTTGATTAAAAGAGGAGGCATGATTACTTAAATCAATAAAGTCACTTTGCCCATTGAATTGATAGGCTCCTGTAGATAGTCCAAATCTATCTATTGTTAAGGTGGCGCCTGAGACGGTGCCATGGTTGCCATTGCCACTTTGGTCATTTGCATTCCCTGTAAAAGGGTAATGACAAACAAGGTTTGCTGTAGGTACTTGGGCATAAGTATTTATTGCTATCGCAATAAATACCATCAAAAAATTCCATTTTTTCATGGTGTAAAAGTTTAAGATTAAAAAAAAGTTAATTGCATACAATGATAGTGTATTGGATTTAAAATTAGGCTTAGGAGATGGGATTTAAATGTTAAATTAAATTAAATCAAGCATATGGAGTGTAGAAAGGTAAAAAGAGAAGAACTAAATTAAAGAGGGAATTGAATGTTCATCGGTTGCTTTAAGATCCATTAGAATACAGGAATACGTTTGAATTAACCGAAATTGGTGTATTCAGAATTACGATGAATTATCAACGGAGTTTTAGGCGTGTTTACTTTAGTAAAACATCTACATAAATGGGTAGATGATCGCTATAACCACCCATGTATTTAAATCCTAGAAAAGTACGGTAGGGTGTCCATCCCGGATATTTGGTTTCTTTGGTCATTAAAAACGGAGGTCTAAATATAAACGGACCTTCCATTATTTGCAAATCACTTGCTCCTTGAAATAAGGATTTAGTCACCATAAATTGATCCAATACTCCCCAAGCTCCTTGATATTTGTGGGTACCGTGATTTCCACGGATGGGACTCATTAAATTGTATAAAGTAGTGGTGTCTTTGAAAGTGCTATCTGCTGTTGCGTTTAGTACATCATGAATACTTTCATTATCGGGTTCATCATTAAAATCGCCCATTAATAATACATTGGCTTGGGGTTCTGCTTGCATAATGGAATCAACATAACCTCGAACCACTCGTGCGGCCATTTTTCGTTTAGGGTCCGATTTCATTTGGCCACCATACCGAGAAGGCCAGTGATTCACAAAAATGTGTAATCGTGCGTTATTTGAAGTCCGGATGGTGGTGTATAAGATATCTCTGGTGGGACGTTGGTCCTTCCCTAAAAATACGTTTATATACTGTACGGTATCAATAGTGATCTTATCGCCACGGTATAAAAGAGCAACATCAATACCCCGTTTATCGGGCGATTCCTTATGCAGAATTTGATAGTTGTTTGGTTTTAGTAGCGTTTTCTTCACCAAATCATCCAGTACTTTACGGTTTTCTACCTCGCATAAACCAATAATTTCCACGCCTTCCCAACCACCTACAGATAAAATGGTTTTACCCAAATTATTCGACTTTTCGTAATATTTATAACTGCTCCAATGGTGGTCGCCTTCCGGTAAAAACGATTCATCATTTTTTAAGGTGTCATCGTAAATATCAAATAGATTTTCCAAGTTGTAAAACATCACCCTAATGGAGGAGTTGCCTCTAAACGAATCGTCAAAGCCATCAAATAACACCTCCGATTTTTGAGCTACCGTATCTGTCTGTGCATAGGACTGGACGAGTGCAAAACTGAGTAGAATGGATAATAATAAGTGCTTCATAATTTAGTGTCACAAATGTAAAGGAAATTTGAGTGGAAGACCGATAATAGGGTTCGAAGTGGATATGGCGGATTATTTGTGCCGCGTTCATGGAGAGACGAATGGTTTGAGATTGTTAGCGCATGACGTTTCTGTTGCAAAAGGCTAGAAATGGGATGGTCTAAAAGAGTAATCTAGTGGTTTATTCAGGTCCATTAGAATTAGAACACAAGTGTTAGTTTTTTTTTTGTTCTATTGTCTTGAATACTAATCACGTCCGTTCTCCCCTGCAACAGTCACAGTCACAGTCATTGTCTTAGTCACAGTCATTGTCTTAGTCACAGTCATTGTCTTAGTCATAGTCATAGTCATTGTCTTAGTCTTAGTCATTGTCTTAGTCATAGTCATAGTCATTGTCACAGTCATAGTCAAACTCACAGAATGTTAATCGGGATTTGGTGGCTTGATAAATTAAACTACATTTGCAGTGTACTAACACTCTAATACACTTAGGAATGATAATGATTGATAATTTAACTTATGGATATTCCAAACAACAGACCCTGTTGGAGAATATTACATTGAAACTTGAGCCGGGTTCTGTATACGGACTATTAGGTAAAAATGGAGTCGGTAAATCTACTTTATTACATCTCATGGCAGGATTACTAAATCCCAATAAAGGGGAAGCTAATTGGAAGGGAAATAATGTATTTGATAGAAAAGTAGAAACCCTTTCTCAAATATATATGGTTCCGGAAGAATTTGAACTTCCCAATTTAAGCGGGGCTAAGTTTCTGGATCAATATGCTCCGTTTTACCCCTGTTTCGATTTCGATAATTTTATGGCTAATTTGGAAGGCTTTGATTTGCAAATGCCGAAAAATTTGAAAAAACAATCCATGGGAGAGAAGAAGAAATTTCTTATTTCGTTTGCGATTGCCACCCGATGTGCTGTTATACTTATGGATGAGCCTACGAATGGATTGGATATTCCGGCTAAAAGTGCGTTCAGAAAAATGGTAGCTTCTTCGGTTACCGAAAAAAGTTTGTTTGTTATTTCTACCCATCAAGTACGCGATTTAGAACAGGTAATTGATCATGTATTAATTCTAGATTCTAAAAAAGTCATATTCAATCATTCCATCTTTACTATTCAGGATCAACTAAGTGTTTGGAAACAAGATGGCGATTTTAAAGGAGATAGTTTTTACCAAACCAAAACCATGGGGAGTTCATTTAATTTGATTCCTAAAATCACTTCCACTTCAGAAAGTGACACCATAGATTTTGAATTTCTGTTTAATGCCGTCATGGCAAACCCAACTGTAATAAATAACCATTTAAAAACACCTAGTACCCATGGAAATACAATGGAATAGACTATCCGCACTAGCCAAAATAAGGCTTAATCAGAGATTTCGTTCAAGCAGTGTTTGGATTTTAGGCTTCTTACTTATTTGTACTATTATTTTGTTCGGAGCCCTATTGGATTTCGGGTCAAAAAATAATCCACAGAAGATATTGACCACATTCCATAACTTTTTTCTTATTGCCATCGTAATGGCGGGAGTCGCTAAGTGGGCTTCCCATTCATTTATGGAATTAAGGTCACCAAAGCAGATTTATTCTGGATTTATGTTACCCGCATCTAATTTGGAGAAATGGTTTTTTGAGGTGGTATATAGTTTACCCATTTGGACTGGGATTTCGGTGGTTGTTTATTTGATCTATGCCCAAGGAATTAATTATTTATTATCCGAAATTGTAGGGTTTGAATTTGAAGGATATAAAATAGCTAATTTAACCCAGGAATTAAGAGCTGGGAATTTTGGATTCTTGAAGAACCTTCTTTTAATTCAATCTATTTGTTTATTAGGTTCCACTTTTTTTAAAAAGAGAGTAATGGTAAAAACTCTTTTAATTTCGACCCTGATATACGGTATGGGGTTGATTCTAATTTCCATAATAATGGAATCCCTTTACGGTGAGGTGTCCTTCTTGTACTTTACCGAGGCCATTGGGTATATCCTTAAGAATAACAATTTGAGGATGAACTCTTTTCCAATATTTGCGTTCATGATTACTGGAATTCTATTTCCAGCTGTACTGTATTATTGGGCGTTTGTACGCGTGAAAAAAATGCATTTATAGGTATGGATTTTAAAAATAATCAATCGATATATTTACAAATCACCCATTATTTTCACCAGGGTATTCTGAAAGAGGAATGGAAGGCAAATGACAAAATACCATCGGTTAGAGCTTTGGCTGTGGATTTTGAAGTCAACCCAAATACCGTGATGCGCTCTTATACTAAGTTGCAAGAACAAGGCGTGATTTACAATAAGAGAGGACTCGGTAATTTTATTTCGGAAGGTGCAAAGCAAGTGGTAGCTAAACAGATGCGCGAAGATTTTTTGCAATCAGATCTCCCGGAATTCTTCCAAACGATGAGTGTTTTAGGCATAGAGGTGAAAGACTTGGAAGTCTATTATTCTCAGTGGAAAGGTGAAAAAGAGGTGTAGGTGCTATGGGAGGTTAATAGGGAAATAATTGTAATTAATAAATAATGTGTTCCCAACTCCTAGCTTCTGTCTTCTCGCTTAATTATACCTTTGCCACCTATGAATTACGTGCCAGATACCATTTGTGCTTTATCTACTCCAAACGGAATAGGAGCCATTGCTATGATTCGTTTATCCGGAGCTGAATCTTTTGTGATTATGCAAAAGCTGTTCAAAAAGGATTTAAGCGTGAAAGACTCTCATACCGCTCATTTTGGTTTGATTAAAGAAGGTGAAAAACTAGTGGATGAGGTAGTAGCCGTTATTTATAAGAATCCTAAATCGTTTACCGGTGAGGATATGGTAGAGATATCTTGTCATGCTTCGCCATTTATTGTGCAAGAAATTTTACGACTGTTATTAAAAAATGGATGTCGAATGGCTCGTGAAGGAGAGTTTTCTCTTCGTGCTTATTTAAATGGAAAAGTAGATTTAAGTCAGGCGGAAGCTATTGCCGATTTGATTGCTTCCGAAAACAAGGCATCTCACGAAATGGCGATGAATCAAATGCGTGGTGGATTCGCCAAAGTCATTAATGGTTTACGGGAGGAATTGATTCATTTTGCCTCGATGATCGAGTTAGAACTCGATTTTGGAGAAGAGGATGTAGAGTTTGCCGACCGGACGGAATTGGTAGTCTTAGTGGACCGAATTCTTAAAGAAATAAGACGTCTATCGGGGTCGTTTGCCTTGGGTAATGTATTGAAAAATGGCGTGCCGGTTTCAATTGTGGGGGAGCCTAATGTAGGGAAATCCACGTTGTTGAATCAATTCTTAAACGAGGACCGCGCCATTGTATCCAACATTGCCGGAACCACACGCGATGTGATTGAAGATACCGTTACCTATAACGGGATTGAGTTTCGGTTTATTGATACCGCTGGTATTCGTGATACCACCGATGAAATTGAAAGTATTGGCATTGAAAAAGCCTTTGAAAAAGTGAAACAAGCATCCATCATTTTGTATATGATTGATGCCGCTCATACCGATTTAAGTTACGCTAGGTCTGAATTAGGTAAAGTACGTGCGGTAATGGGGAAAGATAAAGAACTCATTGTAGTGATCAATAAAGTAGATACGGTTGAAAAAGTAGATGTTCCACAATTTCAAACTGCTTTAGGCCATGATCAAATAGTGTTGATGGCGGCTAAAGAGGCTAGGGGAATTGAAGAATTGAAAGATATTTTGGTGCAGTTTGTACAGAAACAAGGAAACGTTACTGGCCAAGTAATTGTGAGTAATGCCCGTCATTTTGATGCCCTAAATTCAGCCGATGAATCGTTGGAACGAGTGAAATATTCTTTGAATAACGATATCCCTACGGATTTAGTCGCTATGGATATTCGCCAATGTTTACACTACTTAGGAGATATTACTGGGAATATCAATACCGAGGATTTATTAGATTCTATTTTTAGTAATTTCTGTATCGGGAAATAGGTGGCCCCTTCGAGACGCTTCCCCGTTGTGGAAGTGTCAGGGACCTTGGATTGCTTCTGGTAATTGGAAAGAATTCAAATAGGGTTAGAAATTATGTTTGGTAGAATATAGATTTATGGAAATAGCTAGTTTAATAGGGAGTTACCTAATTGAAGGGATAAACCAAGACGAAGAAGAAACTACATATGAAGGTAGTTTAACGCTATCGCTCCGTTCAGATGGAGGTTTAAATGCGGCCTGGCTCATTAAACCAGACCAGTTACAGTATGGTGTTGGTTTCTTTAAAAATGAAATGCTGGTTTTCAATTTCGATTATGTAGGAGAAAATGATGTCGTATTCCGAGGTGTAGTTGCATATAACTGTTCAAAAATGGATGTCCTAACCGGAATATGGTCAGAAGAAGCGGGTAATTCAAAATATGTAGGTGTTGAAACCGCTCGTATAATTAGATCTGGCTTTTTAGATTAGTAACCGGCCCTTCGCCCTTCGAGACGATAGGTCTCCGACCTATCCCTCAGGGACCTCAGGCCCTTAAAACAAAATCCTCAGGGACCTTTGGTTGTTCCTTCGAAATATACTAACCAACTAACGAACGGTTTTTTACCCTTGAGGATCCTGATTCTTGCTGCCAAGAAAGAATTAACTCAAGTATGTAAACAAGGAAATGTAACAATAGATGATGTTTTTAGATATTACTCGCCTGTTTTTAGAGGTAGAAATAAAGATAAGAGTAAAGAGGTTGGTTTAAGAAAATTTTATTCTGAGAACAATTATGAAAAACTTAAAAATGAGAGTTTAATAACTGAAATGTTACAGTTAGCTAATTTCTGGAGATATCTCGATGTGGGTGTGCTCCCTGACAATGACATTAATTATGTAGTTTCAGAAGAAGCTAAAAAGCAAATTCATTGTTTAAATTGTTATCCTAATGATTTTTGGAAATATGCGAAGTGTTTTCTTCTTACAAAATAATAATAGGGAGTCTTTTGATCATGATTTTGTTGCTTTTCTAAAAGAATTATTTACTGAATTCATTCATAAGCCTACGGTTAATGCGATTAAAGATGATATATATGCGACATGTATTTCGATAATTGATAACAACACCTTAAGGTATAAAATTCAATGGAACGAGGAATAGTTGAGAAAGGATTTTGATAACTATTCGTCTTCAAGAATCTTTAGAGGCCTACTTTTATTGGATGCGTATCTTAAACCGGCTCAAGAAAATCTGATTAGATCAACTTTTGATATTGAACATATTTTTCCAAAAAAATGGCAAAACACAAACTATAATGGTTGGAGTATTGAAGATGCTAGTAATTATTTAGATCGTTTGGGTAATAAAATTGTTTTTGAAAAGAAATTAAATATCCAAGCAGGTAATGGGTATTTTGGAATTGAAAAACAGAAACATGCTTTATCAGGTATTGCCAGTGTGATTGATTTAGGTAGCTATGAAAAGGATGATTGGCTAAAAGAAGATATTGAGTTAAGAGAAATTGAATTGAAAAATAATATTATTTCTTTTTTGAAAACGGAGTTATCAATACCAAATGATTTGATTGTAGGCTAGGGTAGTTCTTCAAACACCATCTTTAGCTTTGTTTACATTTATTCAACAAAGCTAAAGATGGAAAGATAAGGCTAGTTGATCCTCCATAATATTACTAACATATTATCAACCGCATAGATATGTCCAGTTTATTAACTAAAAAACTGGACATTTTCACTGCCTTTTGGGAAGATGTAATAGGTGAAAAGCATTGATTATATAGTAGATAGGGTTGAGATGTAAATTAGAGGGTAGGAATTCACCTATTTAGATTTTACGACATCGCTGAATACATAAAAAGTAGAATTTAAAGAAAGAGGGCCAAGAAGTTGATTAGTCAAGTTTTTTGAGCGATAAACATGACATATCAGAACCTTTAGCTAAAACATAACGTTTCAATAAAGAAACATAATAGCCTATATTTGTATCATTAAAGAAACGTTATGGCAAATAGGAGTCCTGTGATATTCCCAAAAGGAAAACGAATTTTAACCGATTTAGGAGAGAATATTAAGATGGCACGTTTAAGAAGAAAACTAAGCAGTGCTCAAGTTGCCGAGCGTGCGGGTATAGGTCGCTCTACTTTAGTGAAAATAGAAAAGGGTTACCCGGGTGTGGGTATTGGTCATTTTTTAAATGTGCTTCGTGTTTTAGGTTTGGAGCAAGACTTTTTAATGTTGGCAAAAGATGATGAACTAGGCAGAAAACTACAGGATGCCAACTTAACAACCAAAAAACGCGCGCCAAAAAAGTAAAAGAGAATGGCCAAAGTAAAACGTAAAAGAGAAGTATTTGTTTATGCCGATTGGCAAAATATAACCACCCCTCAATTAATGGGTGTGTTAAATGTGGAGTTGTTGCGGGGTAAAGAAATTTTCTCATTCGAATATAACAAGGAGTGGCTCAAGTCTAAGCATGCACAAATACTAGACCCAGACCTTCAGCTATATCCAGGTAAGCAATTTTTGAACGATGGAACAAAGACAAACTTTGGTCTTTTCTTAGACTCGTCTCCCGACCGATGGGGAAGAGTGTTAATGCGTAGAAGAGAAGCCGCACAAGCGAGGGTAGAAAAAAGGATGGAAAACACCATGTTTGAAACTGATTATTTATTAGGTGTTTTTGATGGCCATAGAATGGGGGCCTTAAGATTCAAGTTAGAGGAGGCGGGACCATTTTTAAACGACAACAAAAACTTGGCAAGCCCGCCATGGACCTCCATTCGTGAGCTGGAACAAATAAGTCTTCGCTTAGAACAGGATGATGTTTCAACTAACCCAGAATACTTGAAATGGTTGAATATGTTAGTCGCTCCAGGGTCTTCACTTGGGGGTGCCCGTCCTAAAGCGAGTGTGGTAGACAACGACAACAATCAATGGATTGCTAAATTTCCAAGCAAGAATGATGATACTGATATGGGTGGCTGGGAATTGGTGGTTCATAAACTAGCCCAAAAAGCAGGAATAGATATGGCCGAGGCTAAGGCACAAAAATTCTCGTCTAAAAATCACACTTTTTTAACGAAACGTTTTGATAGAAAACAAGATGGCACGCGTATTCATTTTGCTTCTGCAATGACCCTTTTAGGATACACCGATGGACAAGATTATACCGAAGGAGTTAGCTATTTAGAGTTGGCAGAGTTTATTACCAATCAAAGCGTTTCTGTACAAGAAGACTTAGCGCAACTATGGAGAAGAATAGTTTTTAGCATTTGTGTTTCTAATGTAGATGATCACTTGCGAAATCATGGTTTTATATTAACCTCTACCGGGTGGAGATTGTCTCCGGCCTATGATATAAATCCAGTTGAATTTGGTACAGGCCTGAAGCTGAACATTTCGGAAAACGATAACGCTTTAGATATAGATCTTGCATTAGAAGTAATCCCCTACTTTAGAATTAAAAAAGAAAAGGCAGAAGTAATTATTAAGGAAGTGAAAACGGCTGTTAGCCATTGGAAAGAAGTGGCAAAAATCACCGGCCTATCTAACAAGGAAATAGAATTAAAAGCGAGTGCATTTCAAATTGCTTTAACATAATAACCTATGAAATTTACTGAATCCCAACTTGAACAAGCATTTATAGATCTTTTAGTAAAAGAAGGTTATCCACATGTATTAGGTAACAACCTTTCAAGGTTGGCCGAAGAGGTGTATTAAAGTGGATTTAATTATTCTCTTGGCCGAAAATTGGTAACCGCCCATGGATAGAGATGAGGTGTACCTAAAGATTTTTGAGCAAGCAGAGAATTTTAAGACGAATAGGTGATTTCTTGAAGGGCCGGTTCTAATAAACCCTAAATCTCTGAAAGCAGAGAGTATGACCTGGTAGATAATTTTGAAACCATCAAAATATTACCCGCCACATTAGATTACCCTTATTTGAAGATAAACGCAAATCAAAGAGCGCTAAAGACCTTTTTTATTGTAAAGGTAAAGATGCCTCCGCCACCGGTGAAATGACCAATGATTGCTTTGTAGTGTATAAGGGGAGTGTTAAAAGGTAGGATTTCCCTAGGGTAAAAAGCAGGTGGTTTTACTCTTTAAAAATAGGGCTATGTTGTTTATCCTTACAATTGCAAATTTATAGATGGGTAGGTTTAACTCTTTGAAAGCGTTCAGTTTACTTAGATAAAACCCCTTTGGGAATCCGTGGAAAATATAATACATAGAAAACATGAAAAAAATCACTTTGCTAATGGGGATAACCTTTCTTTTAGGTGCCTGCGGGATGCAATTCAATAAAACAAGTGAATTAGATTCTCTTTTAGATTTTGGAACCGTAAAGGAACCGAAGAAGGATAGTTCATCCACTACCCATATCAAAGACCCTATTAAGAGTGTGACGAGTACGCATTACGGAATTGATATTTCCCATTTTCAAGGAGATTTAATGAAAATGTATACTTCTAAAGGAGGGATGAGTTACGTGATATGTAAAGCTACTCAAGGTAATTATTTTGTGGATCCTGATTTTAGAAGCAATTGGAATGAGATTCGAGAGCATGGGCTGATTAGAGGAGCTTATCACTTTTATGATTGTAAGATTGACCCCGAAGTTCAAGCTCTATTTTTTGCTACCCACGCATCGGATATCAATTCCACGGATATTGCACCTATTTTAGATATTGAGCAAGGAAGTATGACAAAGGCTGTTTCGGGTGCACAAATGGAGACCGATATTTTAGTTTTTCTAAAAACGGTAGAGAAAAAATTTGACCGAAAGCCCATTCTGTATACCGATTATGCTTTTGCGCAAGAATACCTTAAAAACCCAGAGTTTGCGAATTATGATTTGTGGCTTGCGGAGTACTCTGGAAATACCCAGCCAAGGGTTCCTGATTTGTGGAAAGAGAAAGGCTATAAAATATGGCAAAAAAGTTCTTCCTATCATCTGGAGTCCGAAAGGGTAGATTTGGATATATATGAAGGGATATTGAGCCAATTAATTAAATAACCTAATCTCAATACACATGAATTTATCAAAAAAATTACCATTAATAATTACTGTAATTCTTATTGGTCTTTCTCTTTTTAGCGTATTTGAGGAAAGGGCACTATTTTTTGTAAGTGATGTATATAAAAAAAATGTCAGCTTTTTGGCGTTAACCACCGAGATAAAGTTGGTGATGGCCGGGTTAAGTTCTATGAACATCCCATTTATAGCGGGGTATACTTCTGATTTAAATGTCACCATAGAAAAGGTTCAAGAATTTCTTCTGCTTACAAATGTCATTTCATTTTTGCAGGTAATATTGATTTCCATTAGTAAAAGTTGGATATTAAAAATCATTACTCTGGTACTTTTCGGTTTGTGTTTTCTTAAAAAAACGAAAGTAATAAGCTCTAAAATATTACTGTTATCCTTGGCGTTAAATCCAGGGCTCATCCTATTTTCGGTAGGGGTACAACAATTATCTCAGGAAGCCTCGATAGACTATGGTGGGAAATATCTGGAAAAATTAAAGGCCTCGGTACATGCGGGTAAGTTGGAGAATGCGAAATTAATGAAGCAACATGCGAGTGATCTGGCGAAAATTCATAATGGTCAAAAAGGAATTCAAATACTAAACGAATTCAAGGAAGCTATTTCGTATGATTTTAAAAAAGTTAAATCAGACATTAAAGGGGCAAATGCCAATATTCGACTTCTAATTCATGAGGGAGGCCATGAGTTGACCACTAAATTATTTGGCTTTGGTTCCATGATTATTTTTAATATGGTGATTCTTCCCATTGGCTATGTTTTGCTCATTTATATTTTGTTTAATTCTTTATTTAAAACCAAGGAAATGGAGTTGGCTGAAAACCCTTTGGCGGCCATTAAAAATGGCGCGTCCAATGTGAATAAACCTACTTTTAAAGGGAAGTTGAACAATCTATTTAAAACGTACTTGGAAGAGTTCCATTCCATTCCCAAGACCGTGGATCAGTCTTCGGTTTTTCAAAATGGAATATCAAATATAGAGGAGCTAGAAGGCAAAATAGTTTCGAAGGCGAAGGCTGTGGATCATGAAAAAGAGGATACATTGAAGTCAGAGGAAACCAAAGAACTAGCTACATTAAAAGAAGAGGCAGAGGACAAAATAAGTCAAGTAAAAACGAGCATTAAAGAAGAAGTTAATCCAATAAAACACACGGTAAATCATCCTGAAAATGGCGAAAGTACGCCCTCGATAAAGAAGAATAAACCTCAGGTACTTTCCATTTAATAATAGAACCATTCAAAAACTGCCTATTCGTAGGGTAACTTAGGTTGCCTAGGGTGAGTGGAGTCGAACTAATTCCAAGGCCCGATTCCCCTAAAAAAAAATCTTTTCTCCTATCTTCCGTCTTCCAACTTCTCGCTTAGTGATACCTTCGTTTCTCATGACCATAAATAAAGCACTTCAAATAGGCATGGGTACAGCCGCTATCGGGCGCCCCGAATACATCAACATTCGCCAAGGCAACAAACCCCCATTCACCATCGAATCATTCCGTGCTTCCGGACTAGAAATGCTCGATGAAGCCTACCATCAAGGAATTCGTTATTTCGATACCGCACCCGGTTACGGAATGGCCGAACAATTACTCCTCGATTGGATCACGGAAAGAGCGTACTCGGATGTGGAAGTAGCTACAAAATGGGGATATACCTATGTCGCTAATTTTGACCCGCAGGCAACGGTGCATGAAGTCAAAGAGCACAGTTTGAAAAAACTTAATGCGCAGTGGGCACAATCCCAAAAATTACGCCCCAGTTTATCCACCTACCAGATTCATTCGGCCACTTTCGAATCAGGGATTTTACAGAATACAGCGGCTTTAAATCGATTAGGGGAACTAAAACAAGAGTTTGGTTTACGTATTGGGATTACCACCACAGGTGCTAATCAAGAGGAGGTGCTAAAAACTGCGATGAATATCGCGTACGAAAAAGAATTGTTGTTTGATGTTTACCAGGTCACCTACAACGTTTTAGATCAGAGCTTGGCTGAAGTAGTACAACAATTAAACTCCCAAAACAAAAGGGTGGTCATCAAAGAAGCCATGGCCAATGGGCGTGTGTTTTCCAACGCCAATTTCCCACATTATGAAAACTTATACCACCTGATGCCACAACTAGCCGAGAAATATTCGGTAGGCATAGATGCCATTGCTATTCGGTTTTGTTTAGATTCCATCCATCCATTTATGGTGTTAAGTGGAGCGTCTCAAAAACACCATATGATAGCTAATCTCCAAGCTTCCAATTTTCAACTTACCCTAGAAGAACTAGATCAATTAAGGAACTTATCCGTGTCCCCATCATCGTATTGGCAAGAAAGACAAACGTTAGGGTGGAATTAATTGGGGGTGTTTAGAGGAGTCCAATACCTCCAAATGTGCTATAATTTAAGTTTTCCTATGGACCGAAGTCGTGTATATTTGACCCATCAAAAATAAAATCCCCATATACAAAATAGGTGAGGCAGATCACTCCCATTATATTGAGGTGTTGGAGTTGCAAGAGCGGAATAGCTACGATACTTCCAAACCTCATAAACACGAATACATAGAGATTTTCTTATTTTCCAAAGGAGGAGGAACCCATGCCATTGATTTTAAAGAATACCCCATTGGCGATTCATCCGTACATTTTGTGTTTCCCAACCAAATTCATAAGGTAAAGCGTGAATTAGATACGCATGGCCATGTGGTATTGATATCTAAAGAGTATTTCTCGGATCTGGACTATGAGTTATATGTACAGTTTTTTCATGCCTTTTATTTGCAACCTACGTTGAATCTGTCGGTAGTGGATTTTGGGCAGGTTTTTGGGGTTTTGGATCCAATGAAAAACGAGTTGCAATCATGCCACCTGTTTTACCAATCTATCGTAAAAGATTACCTACATGTGCTGATCAAACTCTTTATGCGTCAAAGGTTAAATTCCAATTCCATTCGAGGTGTAAATAACAAGGATTTTAAATTATACATGGATTTGGTTTTTTTAGTAGAAAATCAGTTTATCCATCATTTCCCAGTATCCTATTTCAACGAGACTTTACAAGTATCCTTACGGAAACTTAATACGGTGTGTCAAAAATTCCACTCGACTACTTGTTCAGGTGTCGTACATGACCGAATTGTGCTAGAGGCTAAAAAGCTTTTAGTACATACGGATAAATCCGTAAAAGAGGTCATGTTTGCTTTAAACTATAAGGATGCCGCCTATTTTAACCGGTTCTTTAAAAATAAAACAGGCTATACACCATCTGAGTATAAATCGAAAAATGTAGATAAGTACCACAAATAGGCGGGTTTGTCTCTTGACATCATTAACGAGGTAGGTGAGCTTTGTGGGAAATCTAAAACTATGAAAAAAACATTTATTTTAACCCTAGGGATTTGCTTAGCCTCCATAGGATATTGCCAAGTGTGGCAACCAGTTGAAGCTGGAACGACCTTAAAATTAAACTCGGTTTCTTTTGGCTCCCAACTCGTAGGTTACATTGGAGCGAACGACAGTACTTTATTAAAGACCATGGATGGTGGACAAAATTGGACGGTTCATCCCACTACAGGATTTCGGTTTTCTACCCGATTGCCCAATATTACGCATGTTGAATTTGTGACTGCCGATACCGGTTTTGCCATGTTGGGCTTAGCGCCTTTTGATGGGTATATGTATAAAACAATAGATGGCGGGAGTCATTGGACTCCCGAAGTCGTAAGTATGTGCTCTCCTATTTTTACGTATCATTTTGATAGCGAAAATGCATACATCATTGGGTCTAGTTGTTTTGGAGGTAAAACGATCAATAAAAAAGTAAATGGGGTAATACAACCCAATACGACCTATTTATCATGGGGCAACGAATATTTGAGAACCATTTCTTTTTACGATACACTGTACGGTATTGCGGCTGGCGATAGTGGTACGGTACACCGAACGTTTAATGGTGGGGTGTCGTGGGATACTGTAACCACTTTTTCGGACGAAATTATTTGGGACCTACAATTTGTCAATGACAGTACTATTTATGGGGTCGTAGATTCTTTGTCAAATACCTTAATGTTCAGTACCGATTCGGGGGCTACTTGGAGTCATCATTCGCAAGCACTGACATTTATTTCCCCTAAATTTAAGGCGTTAACAGGAATGCAGAATGAAGGTGTAATTGCAGTGGGGTCAGCAGTTCAGGCCCAGATTGGTTTTATTACTTGGGGCAGTGAATCTTCCTTTTTGTGGGATGTGCAAACCGCTCCACAGATTTTAAATAATGTAACGGCTGTGAATGATACCCTGGCTTTTGCGGTAGGCGATAGTGGTTTAATCATGGCTAACTGGGGCATAGTTAATGGAGTGGATTCCCCAGAGTTGAAATTGGAGATTCGGGTTTACCCAAACCCTGCAAGTCATCAAATTTCAGTGCAATCGGAGCAAGGGGAGATTCAACGAGTTACGATATTCGACTTATTGGGGCGCACAGTACAACGGGTGACGTATGATTTTGAGCAAATTCAGGTAAACCAACTCCCACCAGGACTCTATCAAGTAATGGTAGAAACAAAGGGGAGCCGTGAGGTGGTTAGCGTAGTGATTGAGTAGGACTAAGACTAAGACTTGGGGGAGTAGTTAATGTTCCCCCAAGCCTTCATCAACCATGTTAATATACCCCATTTTATCTGGTTCTAACACTACGTACAAAATAAAATCCCGTTCCATTTCGAGACCGAAAAACAAGAGCCATGGTAGAGAAGGGTAACTGTGCTGAATAACAGAATTGTACTAACGTATAAAGCCTTATCTCGGGTTCGGGTAAATGAGTAAGAACGGTCGTGTTTTCTTTAATACAAAAGGATGATGAGAGATTAAGTTAGGTGATATTAAAATGAAAATGGCTAATTGTTATCTGAGTGAAAAGTGAGAATATGCAGATAAGTACCACAAGTAGACGGTTTCGTCTCTTGACACCAAGACCTAGGTAGGTGAGCTTTGTGGAAAATCTAAAACTATGAAGAAATCACTTATGTTAACGGTAGGAATTTGCTTAGCTTCTCTAAGTTATGCCCAAGTGTGGCAACCTATTGATGCAGGAACGACTTTAAAACTAAACTCGGTGTCTTTTGGTTCCGAACTCGTGGGCTACATTGGAGCGAACGACAGTACTTTATTTAAAACCACAGATGGTGGAGAAAATTGGACGGTTCAACCCACGCAAGGAATTCAATTTACGGCACAATTATCTAATATTACGCAAGTCGATTTTGTGAGTTCAGATACGGGCTTTGCAATGGTTGGTGAGGCTATATATGCTGGTAATATGTATAAAACAGTAGATGGGGGCAGTAATTGGACCTTGGAGTTTTCTAGCATGTGTTCGCCTATTGCTTTTTATAATTTTGATAGTGAAAATTCATTTTTGGTCGGCTCAAGCTGTTTCGGAGGGAAAACCATAGACCAAAAAGAAAATGGCGTTTGGGGGAGTAATTCCGTTTACTTATCGTGGCAGAATGATTATTTACGAACGATTACATTTTACGATAGTCAATATGGTATGGCTGCTGGCGATAGCGGTACAGTACATCGTACTTTTGATGGGGGGCAAACTTGGGATACCATTCATACTTTTACAGATCAAATTATCTGGGATTTACATTTTGTCAATGACTCTGTCATTTTGGGAGTGGTTGATTCCTTACAAGTTTCCATGATGATTAGTACCGATTCGGGAAGCACATGGGCTCCAGAATTAAATTCATTGAGTTTTCAATATCCCCATTTAAAGTCAATCATCGGAATGAAAAATGGAGGTGTAATTGCGGTGGGTTCTAGTTTGCAGCCTGTAACTGGTGTTGTTTTATTGGGTGACGAAGATTTACAATCATGGGGTACAATCCCTACCTCAGAAGTTCTTAACTCGGTAGCAGCTGTAAATGATTCCATTGCATTTGCAGTAGGAAATAATGGATTGGTTATGTCTAATAGAGATATTATTAATAGTGTTCCAGTTCTTGATCAAGATGTTCAAATATGGGTATATCCAAATCCTGTAAACTCTTATTTTACAGTTCGTGCAGCATCTAGTACGATTCAAAAAGTGGTTTTATATGATGTGTTGGGTCGACCCGTTTTAGAGGTTTTGCAAAATTTTGATCAAATTGATGTAAGCCATTTGGCCCCTGGTTTATATCAAATGGTGGTAGAAGCAGAGGGGAATCGAAAAGTAATGTCTCTAATAGTAGAGTAGGGAAAATAATTGGGGAGTAGTTAATGCTCCCCATACCTTACATGATCCATTTTATCGGTAAATATGTTTAAGAATTCAAGTTTAATATTCGTATGACCTCCACTGTATTGACCAAATCGGCACGGTAGTATATGTGGTACTCTTCCATTTGCAATACACGATACCCATCCCGAGTATTTTCTATAGATTTTCCAATAGTGAAATTATTCGCAATTTTTCTTAGTTGAGAGATGAGGTGCGTGTATAATTCATCGGCTTCTTTTATAGAACCTGTGGTTAACGCTTGCTTCCAATGGAGCTCTAAATCGGAAATGGCCATCTCGCTTATTAATAGTTTGGATTTACTCATGCTCTTTTTGATGCAATTGTTGCAAATGATTTTTTGGATTGAAATTGGCTAAAACAGAACTGTTTTCTCCCGCAATTAGTTTTTGTATCAGAATGGTATTTAACCGTGTTTCTTCTTCTCCAAATTTCAATAAGGTTTTCAAGAGCTCCTTATTGATAGAATTTTCTTTCAATGACGGCAGCTGTCTGTTTGGTGTGCGTTCTTCTTCCTTTTTCATTGCTTCACGAATAAATTTAGTGCTTTCAAAAAACTAACGTAAATAAAACTGTTTAAACTGACTGGGTGTTTTCCCTGTTTGGGTTTTAAACCATCGGGAAAAATACGGATAATCCTTAAAACCCAATTCAAAAGCCGTAGGTGTTAGTTCGCTATCTGGGTGTACTAACATCCGTTTTGCTTCCAATAATACCCGTGCGTTTATTAATTGAGAAGTGGTTTTCCCGACCGCATTTTTACAAATGCGGTTTAAATGTTTGGAGGTCATATTCATTTTTTGTGCATATACGTTGGGTAGTTTTTCAAGTTTAAAATCGGTATCGATAAAGCGTTCCAATTGATTAAGCTTGGAAAGATAACTAGGGGAAAGCCCTGTTTTATCGGAGGGAGAATGGGTTAGTTGTTCCGAAATTTCAATGTAAAATACATCGATTAAACTGCAAACTTTCTCCGCTTTAGAAATGGATGGTATAGGATGCTCAGATAGTAGTACCCTAAATGTGTCTACTGTTTTTTCTGTTTGTTGGACATTTAATTGTAAAAAGGGTGGAAAGCGTAGGGAGTGAAAAATTGGAAAGTCGGTAATGCTTTTTCTCGCAAATTGACTGTCGTAGAATTCTCTAGAATGAAAAAAAATATAACCTTCAATATCATCCGATAGTTCCCAGCTATGGGTTTGGCCGGGATGTAAAAAAAACAAAGCCCCTGGTCTAATGGGGTACGATTTAAAATCAACTTCATGGATGCCATGCCCATGGGTAAAACACACCGAAAGGTAAAAATTGTGTTTGTGTGGGGTCGTTACCGTAGTGTGATTACATTTTAAATGCTGCGAAAATGTATTGGCATAAAAGGATTCCTCACCCGAAGTGTTTTGAAACTGTTCGATATTTAAAATAGGATACTCTTTATCTGGCATAATGTCTCAAAAGTACAAATAGGAGTGTCATGTGTGCAACGATTTATTGGATATTACTGAATACCTTTGCGTTTTAAAATCCATCGGAATGAATTTTGTGCAAAAAGTAATAGCGGCCAAATGTCCTATTTGTGAACAGGAAAAGGTTTTTGAATCCTCTGGGAATATTTTAGTGTTGAAGGCACCCAAAATGAATGAGGCTTGTGGGAATTGCGGGCACAAGTATGAAACGGAACCCGGATTCTTTTTCGGGGCTATGTTTGTTAGCTACGGTATGATTGTAGCAGAATTGGGTGCGTTGTATTTTGTTGTTCAGTATTTTGTATCCAATTTAGAAGCCCTGATTGCGATCATGTTTGGAGCCATAATATTGACCAGTTTTACCAACTTCAAATACTCCCGATTAATATGGATGCATATGTTGACAAGTACAGATAAACAAATAGACTAGGGATAAAATTATCCCCTTCTTCTTCCAATTGTTTTTTGTGCAAAATCGCCTGGAAGGAATTTCTCAAAATAAAAATTATTGAAACGCCTCTCTCAGGTCTTCTAACTAGGGGCTCTCAACTTCTAATTCCTATCTTTTCACTACTTTTGCAACTTCAATTTATACCATAATCGCAAAATTTATTTATAGCATGCAACTGTATAATAAGTTAAGCGCTGAGGAGCGTTCCCAACTCATTGATGAGGCGGGTAAAGACCGATTAACGATATCGTTTTATACGTATCACCACATAGGAAATCCGCAGGTGCTGCGAGATCATCTTTTTATTACATGGAATGACCTAGATGTTTTGGGACGTATTTACGTAGCCCGGGAAGGAATTAATGCGCAATTGTCGTTACCGGCTGATCGTTTTAATAAATTCAAGGAACATTTAGATTCTATTTCATTTTTGAATGGGATTCGATTG
>CAJXZP010000041.1 GCA_913062955.1 uncultured Flavobacteriales bacterium
TCCATTAGTTGGGATGGAACCTTAGGTAATGAACCCGCGGCTCCGGGTATTTATTCCTACAAAATTTGGTATAATACTGGTGAGACTTCTAGTAGTGTAAGCAAGGTCGGATTGGTGAACTTGATTCGGTAAAATCATTTAATTTCCGGGAGTAATTGTCCCCCTTAATTCCTTACCGTGAGTCACCAAATTTATTGCACGATACAGACCTTCGTTTAGCCCAGACACTATTTAATAGATACGGCACGATTAGTAGCGAAAAGGAAACACCAAATAAGAAGGAATAAAAAAGCCTCAATAACCATGTTATTGAGGCTTCAAAATCTATTTCTAAAATCTTAAGCTTCTACTCTCCAAGCACCGGTTTTCAATAACGGTTCGGCTTGTTTAAACTTTAAATCTTTACGGTCACCCGTTCGCATGTTTACAATGGTCACCTTATCGTTTCTACCGATTACTTTTTCTGTATTTACAATTGGAATTTTCTTCTCTTCAGATTTATTTCCTGAAGGGTCATGGTAATTTTGACCTCCACTAGCTTCCGATGGTAATTCGTCTTTCGTTTCTTGCAACTGTCGGCTAGCTCTTTTAGGAGCTGGAGCCGCTTGAATACGCGTGTTTTCTTGTTCTGGCAAGTTGGCCTTCACTAAGAAAGAAACCCCTTCTCTACCAATTTGGCCGACCATTTCCTTAAACAATTTAAACGATTCGAATTTATAAATCAACAAAGGATCTTTTTGTTCGTAAACCGCATTTCTTACCGATTGACGTAAATCATCCATAGCCCGTAAATGCTCTTTCCAATATTGATCAATCATGGCCAAAGACACCCCTTTTTCGAGCGAGTTAATTAGCTCTAAACCTTCGGTATTGTATGATTTTTCCAAATTTGCAACGACTTGCATTACTTTCTTTCCATCTGTAAATGGAACCACAATATTTTCGAAATGTGCATTTGGATCTTCAAAAACACCTTTAATTACAGGGAAGGCTTTGGTGGCCATTTCTTTATGACGAGCATAGTAGTTATTTAAAGTCGCTTCATAAATCTTCTCCACTAACATGTCTTGCTTGGTGTTCAAAAATTCTTCTTCAGAAACAGGCACCTCTACATGCAATGCAGCCAAAGCTTCTAATTTAAACCCTTTGTAATCTTTAGTAGCCGAATAGTCAATAACCATTCCTTCAATATTATCGAAGATAGAATTGGCAATATCAATTTTTAATCGCGTACCATTAAGAGCATTTCTTCTACGCTTATAAATAACCTCACGTTGCTTATTCATCACGTCATCATACTCCAATAAGTTTTTACGAATACCGAAGTTATTTTCCTCTACTTTTTTCTGCGCTCTTTCAATCGAGTTACTGATCATTTTATGTTGAATGGCTTCCCCTTCCTCATGGCCCATACGGTCCATCATTTTGGCGATTCTTTCGGAACCAAACAAACGCATCAAATTATCTTCTAAAGACACAAAAAACTGAGACGATCCTGGATCACCTTGACGCCCCGCACGACCTCTTAACTGACGGTCAATACGTCTAGATTCATGTCGTTCTGTACCTACAATAGCTAAACCACCTGCATCTTTAGTTGCTTGCGTTAACTTGATATCGGTACCACGACCAGCCATATTAGTCGCAATAGTTACCGTACCTGGCTCCCCTGCATGTTTCACAACATCGGCTTCTTTTTGGTGCAGTTTTGCATTCAAAACTTGATGCTCAACCTTACGCATGGCTAACATACGCCCTAATAATTCGGAAACTTCAACAGAGGTTGTACCTACCAAAACTGGACGACCCAAGTTTTTCAGTTTCACGACTTCGTCAATTACCGCATTGTATTTTTCTCTCGCTGTTTTGTAAACTAAATCTTCTTTATCATCTCTTACAAGAGGTTTGTTAGTAGGAATAACAACTACATCCAACTTATAGATCTCCCATAATTCACCCGCTTCCGTTTCCGCTGTACCGGTCATACCCGCTAGCTTGTTGTACATACGGAAGTAATTCTGTAAGGTAACCGTAGCATAGGTTTGAGTAGACGCTTCAATTTTAACTTTCTCCTTCGCTTCAATTGCTTGATGAAGTCCATCTGAATATCTACGGCCATCCATAATACGACCCGTTTGCTCATCTACAATCTTAACTTGATTATCCATCAATACATACTCTACATCCTTTTCGAACATACAGTAAGCTTTCAATAATTTATCGATGGTATGTAATCTTTCGGTCTTGATGGTATAATCATCCAACACGACTTCTTTTTTCGCTAATTTCTCACTTTCGTCTATATCCGAATTGTCAATATCTGACAATGTGGTAGATATATCGGGCATTAAGAAGAACTCTTTGTTTTCTACATATTTGGAGATTAACTCGACCCCTCTTTCGGTAAGATCAACACTATTATTTTTTTCTTCAATCACAAAGAACAACACATCATCTACAATGTGCATTTGTTTCCCTTGATCCTGTAGGTAGAAGTTTTCTGTTTCTTGCAACATCAACTTCATTCCAGATTCACTTAAGAACTTAATCAATGCTTTACTTTTAGGCAAACCTCTAAAGCATCTAAACAAGGCTAATTTACCTTCTTCAATAATTTTAGCTCTTTCCTTTTTATCGGGATGCGTGGATTCGTTGGCGGCTAATTTCTTTTTCGCTTCGGTGAATAAACCGTTTACCAATTTCTTTTGCTCGGCAACGAGTAATTCAATTTTTGGTTTTAACTCATCAAAGTGATGTACATCTCCTTTAGGCGTAGGACCTGAAATAATCAAGGGAGTACGTGCTTCATCAATTAACACAGAATCCACCTCATCCACAATCGCATAATTGTGTGGCGGTTGAACCAATTCGGCTACCGTACTGGCCATGTTATCTCTTAGATAATCAAATCCAAACTCATTATTGGTACCGTAAGTAATATCCGATCTATAAGCCGCTTTTCTTTCGGGTGAATTGGGTTTGGTTTTGTCAATACAAGCAATCGACATTCCGTGGAACTCAAACATAGGAGCCATCCATTCGCTATCTCGTTTTGCTAAGTAATCATTCACCGTTACCAAGTGAACGCCTTTCCCCGATAATGCGTTCAAGTACATCGGAAGTGTTCCTACCAAGGTTTTCCCTTCCCCAGTCATCATCTCGGCAATTTTACCTTGATGCAATACAATACCACCAATTAACTGAACGTCATAATGAATCATATCCCAAGTTACTGGATTACCAGCCGCGTCCCATGTATTTGACCAAAGCGACTTATCCCCCACAATAGTTACATTGCTTTTTAGGTTAGCCACTTTAATATCGTTTTCAGAAGCGGTTACTTCAATGGTTGAATTTTCTGTAAAACGTTTGGAAGTTTCTTTAAATACGGCAAAGGCTTGCGGTAAGAGGTCATTCAGTACATCCGCCTCAATCACTTTGATCTCCTCTATGAGTTTATCTACTTGATCGTATAATTTCTCCTTTTCCAAAACAGAAACAGAAGCCTCATTTTCTGCCTTATCTTTTAATTCAGAAATTTGGTCATTTTGACTTTGGATACTATCACGAATTTGTTTTTGAAAATCTTTGGTTTTCTGACGTAGTTCATCGTTAGAAAGACCATTTAATTTTTCAAATTCAGCATTAATGGCAATAACCAAATGGTTAATGGCTTTAATATCCTTTTCGGATTTATTTCCGATTATCTTTTTTATAGTGTTAACTAAAGAACCAAACATGTAATTAATTTTATGTGAAAACGATTCTACAATCGTTGATATATCTTGTTATTTGTGCAGCCCGGTGTCAAATATCACACCAAAAAACACAGTCCTCAAAAGTAGAAAATTTGGCATATTTTCATTCACTTTTTGTCTGCTTTTATACCTAAAAAGGCATAAATACTTTCTTATTATCCAAAAGACCGAATCTTGAGAATAGGGTAACTAAGGATCTAAATATTAGAGTAAAAAAAAAGCCTTCCCAAAAGGAAGGCTTGAAATTTAATATTCATCTTCGTTAAAGAAGAAATCTTCTTTTGACGGATAATCTGGCCAAATGTCTTCAATTGTCTCATACGTTTCCCCTTCATCTTCTAATTCTTGAAGATTTTCAACCACCTCTAAAGGGGCTCCAGTTCTCAACGCAAAATCAATAAGCTCATCCTTAGTTGCTGGCCAAGGCGCATCTTCTAGATTTGAAGCTAATTCTAATGTCCAATACATTCTTTATAATTTAATTCTCCTATTCTTTTAGGAACGGCAAAAATATATTTTATTCCCACATACACAAGGGAAGTTTTCAACACCCGTTACAATTTACATATTGCGACTATTTTTGAGGCTTCCATGGAATTTCTTGTGCATCAAAATCAATAGCCCATTTACGAGAAAGCACAAACAGATAATCACTTAATCTATTGATGTATCGCTTTGCAAATTCAATATCTTCATCTTCCGACTGTAAAGCAACAATACTTCTTTCGGCTCTTCTACAAACCGTTCTAGCTACATGACAATGAGATACTGCTATATGACCTCCCGGAAGAACGAAAAATTGCATGGGAGCTAAATTTTCATCCATCGCATCCATTTCCTTTTCCAAATCTGTAATCCAGGCATCAGAAATGACAGGAAGGCTTAATTTTTTCTTTTTAGCCGGATCTGTCGCTAAATAAGACCCAATGGTAAATAGGTTTTCTTGGATACGAATAATAAATTTCTTTTCTGCGACATCGGTCGTGGAATCCCGCAACATACCAATCCAAGAGTTGAGTTCATCTAGATTTCCATACGATTCAATTTGCAAATCGTTTTTCAAAACTCGTTTCCCTCCAAACAAGGATGTTTTCCCCTTGTCACCTGTTTTGGTATATACTTTCATTTAAGCCACTCCTTTTGCCTTAACTACTTTCATCAATAAATCAGGGAAATCAGTAATAATTCCATCTACTCCCCAATCAATTAACCTTTCCATGTCCTCTTTTTTGTTCACCGTCCAAGGTACAACATCCAATCCAAGATCATTGGCTACTTGTAACTCCTCTTTGGTTAGTAACTTAAAGTCACAACTGTAAATATCGGGATCAAAACCTAGGAGCTCTAAATTCTTTTCAACGCCTAATTTATTATCTACTAATAAACCTAAGGGCACTTCACACTCTGTTCTTTCGAGGTATTGTAAAACCCGAGTATCAAAAGATTGTAAGGTAGCTCTATCCTCTACTTCGTATAATTTCAAGATATCATATACCGCTTCCGCATAAACCGATGGCTTAGGGTGCAATACGCCATCCCCTTTGGGAGATGATTTAATCTCAATATTAAATTTCATTTCGGGCAAATTATTTTTTGCCGTGTATTCATTGGTCATATTAATAACCTCTGAAAGCAATGGTTTGTATGCCTTAATTTTTTTCTGTTCTGGAAAATTAGGATTACCCAAAGACCCACAATCATAATCTACAATGGCTGCATAACGTAGTTTATACAATACTTTAGAATCATCTTTCAATGGCTTTCCGGTAGGAGCCAAACAAAGACTTTTTAGCATTACCAAGTCATGAGACACCACCACATTACCATCTTTAGACATAACCACATCCAATTCTAACGTAGCAACACCTGTATCAATGGCTGCCTTAAATCCCGGAATAGTGTTTTCCGGAAACCTTCCCGTAAACCCTCTATGTCCCTGAGTATCAAATTCCATAAAATTTTGTTTTATTGATTTAACATCTAAAAAAAGACATTAAATTTTAGCTTTAGTTTGTTATTGTAATTCCCCTATAAATGTAGGTTAATTATGCGACAAGAATAATAATTATTATTGAATCTAAACTTACTAAATATCTTTCTAAACATTAATAGTTGTTAATAATTTAGATTTGCCTAAAATTTGGCATATGAAGGCGGCATTTTTAGTTAAAACAGGTAACTCAGCAAAGGCATTTGAAATTAGAGAAACTCAAATACCAGAACCCAAAGACCATGAAGTTCAAATAAAAGTAGCCACTTTTGGATTGAACTATGCGGATGTAATGGCTAGAAACGGAATTTACGCTGCTGCCCCACCTCTCCCAAGTATTTTGGGTTACGAAGCGGTGGGTACCATTTCAAAACTTGGAAATGCGGTTAACCATTTAAAGGTCGGACAAAAGGTACTCGCTTTCACACGATTTGGAGCGTATGCTCAATACTGTGTTACGCATCATTTGACTGTTTGTCTTTTACCGGAAGAAATCCCAAATGATATTGCCACGGCATTAGCCACCCAATATTGCACGGCTATTTATGCCGCTAGCTGGATGGCCAATATCCGCAAAGGAGAACGTGTATTAGTGCATGCCGGAGCTGGAGGAGTTGGACATGGATTGATACAATACGCCCAACACAAGGGCTGCGAGGTTATTGCCACCGCAGGTAGTCCCGAAAAAATCGCGTATTTAAATGAGATGGGAGTTGATTTAGCCATTAATTATCATACCCACGATTTCTCCCAAGAAATCATTCATACCTATGGCGAAAGATCCATCCATGCCATTTTTGACCCCATTGGAGGAAATAATTACAAGCTCAACAGAAATATTGAAGCGGTAGGTGGTAGGATGATCATGTTTGGAATATCCGCTTTTAGTAAAAAGAAGGGCACCTGGTTGGATAAAATTCAATTGGCTCTACAATTTGGGTTTTTAAGCCCCCTCGAGTTTCTTATTAAAAGTAATGGCGTAATAGGAGTCAATATGTTACATGTGGCCGACCAGAACCCCGGTATTATTAACGAACTATTGGCCAATGCGATACTCGGTTACCAAAAGGGTATTTACCAACCCAAAATTGCCTTTAACGGATCGGTTGAAAAACTGGGGGAAGCACATGGCATGCTTGAGAATAGAGAGACCATTGGTAAGCTATGCGTGAGTTGGTAGCTGACAGTCACCTAGTTACATAAACTCCACAACTTTCTTTCATTTCACCCTAAAGATATTTGTATTCGCCACAAATATTTTTTTGAATCCTTATTTCGTGTGTTCCTTTGTTTTGAAACCAAAAAAAAAGAAACAAGCATGGAAGAATCTACCAGCAAAAAAGCCGTCCTATTTGGACTATTATGGTTAGCAGCCACTATCGTTTTATCGGTAATATTTGAAATCTCATAACCCGCAATTATGGAAGATATCTCATTAAAAAAGGTCCTATTTTATGTAATCATTTTCGGGTTGGCATTTATATCCGTTATGGCTGAAATATAACTTCTCAATTCAAGTAAACATGAAAAACGTATTGCTTTTAAGCCTATTTACCATTGGAATTTTCACTTTGTCAATAGCAAGTGAAAACAACACCAATTCTTATTCCAAAGAAAGTCGCAAGTTTTATACATCACTTTCAGCCATCCCTATTTCCTTACGGATAGAAGGACAAGTTAATGCCACTGCAGTTTTAATAAAAACCGGTACCCCGAGTAACAACTGGTTATTTCTATACCATGACCGATGGGGACTCACAGAAACGGTCGTATTGGAAGCGCATACCCTTTGGAAAGATCTAAAAAACGTGAATGTACTTGTCATTGATTTAAATGACGGTATTCAACCACAAAGTCAATCTGAAGCTATGCGAATCCTTATTGACAATGACGTAGAAAGAGACCGAGCCATCATCCAAAGTGCAATAAATTACGTTGGATCGAATGCCAAAATTGGATCCTTGGGTTGGTGTAATGGCGGGTCTTGGTCCTTGCAAACAGCGATAATGGCAAAACACCAAGAAGTGGCGTGTGTGGTATATTACGGAATGCCAGACTTTAACAGCTCAAAATTAGCGCATATAGAATCGGATGTTCTCGCTATTTACGGCAGCCAAGACACCTATATCACGCCTACCATTGCGTTGGCCTTTAAAAGTAAAATGCTCTTAGCCGGAAAAAAAGTGATTTCCATCCATTACGATGGGAAAGGGAACTTTGCCGATAGAAACTCAATACAATATAATTTCCCTAAAGCATCTGATGCCTATACCAAGGTGCTGAAATACCTTCTTACCAAATATCATTAGGTTTTTTTTGTTTAGTTTAGGTAAGCCGAATAATTAGTGAAGTCCCCACCTAATTATTTGGCTTTTTTTGTGCCATTCTACATTCGTAAACAGTTTATTTTTGCACCATGCAAGCAAAATTAAATATCACCAACCACAGCCATTGGAATAAAGGTAAAAATGGGCCTGTAATTATAAGTGGTCCTTGTAGTGCTGAATCTCCAGAGCAATTATTAAAAACGGGAAAATTGCTTGCAGCGACCCAAAAAATTGATGTGTTACGTGCAGGTATCTGGAAACCAAGAACTCGTCCCAATGCATTTGAAGGAATAGGACAGCAGGCATTAAGTTGGTTAGTGGAAACCGGTAAACAAACTGGATTAAGAACAAGTACAGAAGTAGCTACCCCCGTACATGTTGAACAAGCCCTAAAAGCAGGAATCGACATTTTATGGATAGGAGCACGAACCACCACCAATCCATTTTCGGTTCAGGCCATTGCCGATTCTTTAAAAGGGATTGATATCCCTGTTTTGGTCAAAAACCCAATTAATCCCGATTTAAATTTATGGATTGGTGCTTTGGAGCGTATCAATAACGTGGGCATACATCAACTGGGAGCGATACATAGAGGTTTTTCCACGTTTCATCAAGAGTACAGAAATGCACCATTGTGGGAAATTCCACTCAAACTTAAAACCATATTTCCAGACCTACCAATTATTAACGATCCAAGCCATATTTCGGGTACACGAGAAAATTTATTTGTAGTGGCACAAAAGGCAATGGATCTAAATATGGATGGGTTAATGATTGAATCTCATTTCAATCCTAAAATAGCCTTAAGTGATGCCCAACAACAAGTAAGCCCCGAAGGGTTATTTCAACTTTTAGAAAAACTGCACGTGCGAACGGCTAATTCAGAATCGGAAATTTACAATACTCGATTAGAAGAACTTCGGAGTAAAATAGACCAAGTGGACAATGAGCTTTTTGCAAAAATTGCAGAAAGAATGGACTACACCCGAGAAATTGGTCGATACAAAAAAGAAAACGATGTCACTCCATTTCAATTAGATCGTTGGAAAGAAATCATAGAAACCCGTACTCCATTTGCAATCTCTTTAGGTTTAAGCGAAGAATTCACCGACAAAATCCTTCAAATTATGCACGATGAATCCATTAAGATCCAATCTGCGATTTTAAACAACGTTAATTAACAACTCGTATAACCTTCATTCCTCATTTAGACAACAGGCTGTAAACCACTAAAACACCCTCCACAATCAAACGCTTCATTTAAATATAGATTCTTTTTGTTTAACTAGAAATTTATTTACATTTGCATTAGTAGGTGGTTAGTGGGGGGAGTCATTTAGCTTTTGCGATGACTCCCTTTTTTTATACTCTCATTTTTAAGAGAGTAATTTCACAATAATGATTCCTAAATAAGTCCCAATAGCATTACCCATTAAGGCTATTATTATTCCTGGGCCAATTAAATTTCTATTTTTCATTGATTCTGCCACTGGCCCAATAAACGGAGGACCAAAAACAGCCGCAGTTGAACTTATTAAAAATGAGTCTACATCCACTTTAAAAATTTTAGACAACGCTAAATGAATAAATAGCATCAAGGAATAGGTAAATAAGAAGTAACTCATTAACCCACTTTGATCCGAGAAAATTTCGTTAACATTGGCTTGAGCACCAAGGGTAAATCCGAAAATCATCATTAAGAAGTCCGCTGAAATCATATTGCTTTTTAAATTTCTTACCTGGCTAAAGGTGGAAAGTACCAATCCGATAACAGACACACCAAAAACAATAAATAATTCGTTTTCGTTTCCAAATATTAAATATGACCCCCCAATGACTACCGTCAAAGCCAACAAAGCAAAACCAAAACCCTGACCCAAGTCCATCCATTTACCTTTACCAGATAGGGATTCGAATCCCTCTTCGGTAATTTCAACGATATCTCGCTTAATAGAAGGCCGTAGTATTCTATTCAATAATTTAGGTAGGAACGTAAAGATGGCCAATAAATACACCGCACTAAAAGTCATATCAAATCCATTCAGTAAAACGGACAGCTCTTTTGGAGCATCAAAAGCCAATCCAATGGCATTTAAGTTAACCGTACCTCCGGTATACACGCCCTCTACCATTCCAGAAATAAGTCCAATATGCGGTAGGCTATCACTAAAAACACCCCAAGCAATCAGCACCGTTAAAGTGGTTGAAATCACAGCCAAACCATAGGCAAGTACTAAGGTTTTTGGCTGGGACCACCAGCTTTTTATAGGAGAGGGAAAAAGCATTAAGGGAATGGCCAAAATGATACTAATTCCAGTCGCTTGATTCAACAAGTTGGAATCAAAAAGGTCCGGAAATATATTACCAACCAAGCCCCCTAATATATACGCCAAAACAATAGCCTTAAGCCATGGCACCTTTTTTTGAACTTTTAGGAGTATTATAGGTAATACCAAAATGGCAATTAATTGAACTATTATCATGCTGTAATTTTACAATAATCAAAATATGAAACTCCTATTCCCTTCAACAATAAATCAACAACCATTTTTTTATATTTGAAGAATGGAAAAACAATGGCTTCTCACTTCCAATCATACTCAGGATCAGGAAAGTAAACTCTTTAATGAACTTATTTCGTTTACAAAAAATCCGGATTCAACTACCAAATCGGCATACCGTATTTTCACAAAACTCCTTTTGCAACGAAAAATTACAACCGTACCCCAAGCCATTGTGTTCAATAAACTAGAAATGGATCAATTACATGACCCGTTTTTAATGTTGAATATGCAGAAAGCGGTACATAGAATTTCCACCGCTATTTCAAAAAATCAAAAAATCATGGTCTATGGAGACTACGATGTGGATGGCACAACCTCCGTAGCATTAATGACCTCATTTCTAAAACCTATATGTGAAAATTTGATGTACTATATCCCGGATAGATACACCGAAGGATATGGCGTAAGTTATCAAGGAATCGATACGGCTAAAGAGGAAAATGTAGATTTAATTATTGCATTAGATTGCGGTATCAAGGCAGTCGATAAAGTTGCTTATGCAAATGAAAAAGGAATTGACTTCATCATTTGCGACCATCACACCCCGGGCGACATTATACCGGACGCTATTGCCGTTTTAGATCCCAAACAATCTGATTGTAACTATCCCTATAAGGAATTACCAGGATGCGGTATTGGATTCAAACTATGTCAAGCGCTTCAATTCCAACTTCAATTAGACTTTAACTTGGAATCTCTTTTGGATTTAGTAGCGATAAGTATTGCATGTGATATTGTGCCGGTAACGGGAGAAAACAGAGTTTTAGCCTCTATGGGCCTAAAGCTAATAAACACCGCACCACGAGCCAGCATAAAAGCAATTCTAGGAGAGATGGACCCCAACTCTCGGATTCGTATTACGAATTTAGTATTTCAAATTGGTCCCAAAATAAATGCGGCTGGCAGAATCTCCTCCGGTAAAACAGCGGTAGACATGTTATTATCGAGTGAGAAAACGGAAATATTAAAATTTACGACCCAGATTAACACCTATAATGAAGAACGAAAGGAAAAGGACAAATCAATCACAGACGAAGCCCTTTCCATCATTGCAAAAGACCCGGAACTCATTCAAAAAAACTCGAACGTACTCTTCCATCCTAACTGGCATAAAGGTGTGGTAGGTATTGTCGCATCCAGAGTTATTGAAAAGTATTACAAACCCACCATCATTCTCACGCACTCTTCGGATGGAATAATTGGTGGGTCCGTTCGTAGTGTTAGTGGGTTTGATGTTTACCAAGCATTAGAAAAATGTTCCGATCATATGTTACAATTTGGAGGACATAAATATGCTGCGGGTTTAACCTTAAAAACAGAACAACTATCCGATTTCATACAAAAATTTGAAGATGTAGTCTGCGAGCAAATGGCCACGGGCGTTTTCGTACCCACGATCCATTACGATTGCGAAATAAAATTGGATGATATCAACTTTAAACTAAAAGCACTTATTGACAAATTAGAGCCATTTGGGCCTCAAAACATGACCCCAACCTTTATCGTTTCCCATGTCATTGACACCGGAAATTCAAGAGCAGTAGGCGCTGATAAAACCCATTTAAAATTGGAGGTGACGGATCCTGAAAGTGGCGTAATTGTACCTGCAATTGCGTTTGGGCTAGGCCATTTAGAGGAAAAAGTTCAAAGTGGAATCTCCATGAGCCTATCCTTCACGGTAGATATTAATTACTGGAACAATAGGGAGATTTTACAACTTATGGTCAAGGATATTCGATTTACGGATATGCAATAGCAAAAATACTTTTCTCTGTAACCACATCCAGATAATCCGATTCAGAGTCACCGAATAAACGAACATCGAATTGAACCGTTATTCTTTTTGTTGAATTATTGTTTTGATCGGTGATATAATCTTCCACTGAAATTATTCTAAAACTCGAATTTTCTGGTTGTTGAAATTTTGTACTCGAATATTTCTTACCCGATTGATTGTTCCAATTTACTGTTACTTCAGAGTAATCTCGAACATCTTCGGTTACCACAATCTCAGTAGAGACATCAAAATTAGATACACAATCTACCTTTTGTGTATCTAAAACCACGTTCTTACATTTATAGGAAATGCATCCAAAGGCATCTGTAGACTCCAAACAAGAGGTGAAAACCGAATCAGTGGGTGGCAAATTATTAGGACCTTCTATCATGTATCCATTACCAAAATCCCATAATTCCGTACGTCCAACCCCGGGAATAAATGTCCAAGTTAAACGTCCAATTGCACTATTATAGCTCACATTAAAATCCACTTTACAACCAGAAGTAAAGTTTATCGGAAAAGAAATTACACTGGAACAACCACCTCCGGAGGAAACCACCAAAGAAGGATTTACAATTGAATCCGCCTCATTGACGTAATAATGAACAGGATTCAATAAGGTACTTGGAATACTTCCATCGCCAAAATCCCATAAATGATTTATTCCAATCGGGGTAGATCTGGAACTGAATGTAGCCTTATAGCTGGTAAATAAATATTCAGGAGGACCTCTAAAAAAATACGACTGCACTTTTAGGCACTCATCCACGGAAGGATGAAGGCCATTTTCCACTTTTCTTTCACGAATAGAAATTTGCAATTGACCTGGGCATTGATCCTTTCCAACACATTCCCGGTTTCCCAATTCACCCGTAAATGATCTTATATTTAAGGTATCCTCAGAAAAAGAGGTCCGCATAAAATAGGAATGGTCACCGGCAGATATTTCCACCAAATTCCCACCGATTACCCCTTTGAAAAAAAACACAGCATCCTCCTGTTCACCGGGTACCGAAGGCCTTTCACAGGACCCTAAACACACCAGAGAAAGTAAAAGATATATAAGTTTTTTTTTCATCAATTAGAGAGGTATCAAAAATAAAGCATCCGCCTTAATTCGGGCTCGCTAAAACCGGAAAGGTGAGTACTTTAAATACACACGTAACTGAACATTATTATCAAAGGAATCGTTTCCAAAATAATCATTGTTGGTGACATCTATTAAACCATAATTCAAACGCAGACCCACGTTCCATTTCGGTTGAATTGAATATTCATATCCGGCCACCACAGAGAAATCATATGACTTAAAGCCATCTGTAGTCCCCCATTTCATTTCATCCTCGACAATTGACTCTGTAGCTGAGGTATACTCTGTGGAAACTTTATGCTGTCCAGTAACTAAATACGACACACTAGCTCCACCCATAAAATTGTGATTACCGGCATTGAAATTCATCATCACAGGTAGTTCTAGGTACACCAAACGTTGGGACTCAATTCGTGTTTGTTCAGAAACACTACCAAACCCGTATATCTTTCTATCAAATGTCTTTAGTGCATTCACCTCATTTCTTGGCGCATATAGTAAATCTGCTTTCACAGAAAACCCACCTTTCAAATATCTCTGATACGTAAGACCCAATACTTCACATCCAGATACTCCCGCTTTTCCGGTCGTTACTAAACTTGGATTAAAAGAGACCCCTCCAATAAAACCAAATTCATTTTTCCTTAATCGCGGTAATTTAGAATCGCCTATTTCAGCAAATAAAGTATGCTCATCCGTTTCTAGAGATAAAGTGTTCATCCCATTTAATCCAGACAAACGAGCCAAATTCTCTCGATCAGACCCCATGGTAATGGCTTCCGAGGTATTATCCGAAATCCTTAAACTTTCAAACCCATCATTTTGGGCAAAAAGTGCATTTTGTAAATATTCATTGCTCCCCGATGGTTTTGTTTGTTCCAAGTGAGAGGTAGTACGCATAGTCGAATTGTAAGCTGAGGTTGCGTTTGATTTTTCAACTGAACCCTGTTTTACATCTCCCGTATTTACGGATTTATCCGAGTCAATGCTTACGGCAGCTTCCATTCTCTGGGAGTCACCCGATCCTGCTATAGGCTCAAAAGCCTCTTTGTCAGATTCCATTGAATTTTCAGAGACGGCTACACTTTCACTTCCATCCATTAATGAATTCTCAGAAATTAATTCCGTTTGTAGACCTATGACATATTCCGAACTGGAAGAAACAGAGTCCCAAACAAACACAGAAGTAGCCAAAACAACAATAGCGCCAGCTACAGCTAACACGGTTCCGTATTGGAAACCAGCAGCTTTTTTCTCGGCAGGAAGCATTTGCTCCATCTTTCGCCAAGACTCCATGTTAAAGGCAACATTCCCATCGGAAAGCCCTTTTTTAAACAAGTTATCTAAACTTTCGTCACTCATGCGGTAGTGTAATGTTTAGTAGCGGTTTTCGCTTTTTCAATTAAACCTCTTAGTATTTTTCTAGCATTAGAAACGTGCCATTTAGACGTTCCAACACTTATTCCCATCATTTCAGCTATCTCCTTATGACTGTATCCATCAATGATGTGCAAGTTGAAAACTTTCTGAGACACCGGAGGTAAACTTTGTATCATATTCTCCAATTCCTCCGCTTCAAACATTAGATCTGCATCGTTAAAAGATACCGATCTAGCTTCATGCACTCCATCAAAATCAGTGTATTCGATAGCGGCTTTACTTTTTTTATTCTTTCTAAATTCGTCAATTACGGTATTAATCATAATTCTACGAATCCAAGCTTCAAATGGTACGTCCTCATTGTACTTGTCCAATTTGGTTACAATTTTAAGGAACCCCATATTCAGTACTTCTTCGGCATCCTCACTATTTTTATGGTACCGTAGACAAATACTCATTAGAATACCATAACACTTATGGTAAAGCTCAAACTGAGCTCTCCTCTTGTTATTCCGGCAATCTAACAGAAGTGATTTTTCTATAACCATTTAGTTTTTAACTGAGTTTATCAAATTGTACCACAAGGATACATTCAATTAAACGGAATTTTAAACCAAATGGTTGGTTGAAATCTAAATAATCGTTAAATTTTTATAAATATAGTCTTAGAACCCTTACAAAACAAGCCCTAAAAAATGATTATTCCTTGTTGCTCTAGTAGCTCCCGTTTGATTTCTTCCAGCCCTTGTATTTCGGTTAAAATAGCCATCATATCTTCCGAATTAAGATCTATACCTTTTAACCCCTCTTTCATTTCCCCAATAACATCTTGGATTTTACGTGCTTTAAAGGCATATAATCCATCTCGTACCGCTCGGAACATTTTATCACTTTCTGTAAAAACCTCGATATTTTGACTTGCCCATTTATGTAAAACATGTTTATCAGCAATTAAATCTACGACCAATTCTCGCGTTGTATTGTCTTCCAAACTCGTGAAAAATGTAACAGGATCCTTCTCTGGATTAACCTTAAGCTCGGCTAAATACATATCCAATACTTTCTTAAACAAGGAATCATGAAATATCAAATCATCTTCAAAAATTTCTTCCGCTACAAAATCAGCCAATTTCATTTTCACAATAATTTCGTTTTCATCCTCATCCAATGAATCGACATCAATGACGGTTAATCCATAATTTAAGACTAAACGAAGAATATCTCTTTCCTGATGAAAAGTCCCAGAGGTAGTTACTTGTTTTGTTGGGGGAGCTTTAAACTCCGGATCAAAAAACTCCGGGGGTGGCTCATCAAAATGTTGTGGGGAGGCTTGCGACTTTGATTTAAGCCCATCTTTACGTACCTGATCCGATTGCCTTTTTAAACGAATCTTATTTAATTCCGAAATTAAAGTCTTTTCAGGAACATCTAAAAGATTACTACACTCCTTGGTATAGACTGACCTTGTAATTCCATCTGGAATTATTGCAATAGATTCAATGATATTTCGAACTAACCCAGCTTTTTTTATCGGGTCACCAGCTGTTTCCTCAGCCAGTAATTGTGTCTTAAATAAAATAAAGTCCTTTGATGCCTCTGAAAAATACGACTGAATTTCATCAATTTTTCTAGATTTCGAAAAAGAATCAGGATCCTCACCCTCTGGTAATAAGGTGGCTTTTACATTTAAACCTTCCGCCAGAATTAAGTCAATCCCTCTAAAAGATGCTTTTATTCCGGCAGGATCAGCATCGTACAAAATGGTAATATTTTTGGTATATCTACCAATTAACCGAACCTGATCACTCGTAAGAGCTGTACCCGAAGAGGCGACCACATTTTTGATTCCAGCCTGATACATGGAAATCACATCTGTATAACCTTCTACCAAATAACACAAATCATCTTTTACAATTTGTTTCTTGGCTTGATAAATACCATATACAATTTTACTTTTATGGTAAATTTCACATTCTGGAGAATTAATGTATTTCGGAATGTGTTTTTCCGTTTTTAAAGTTCTACCTCCAAATCCCAAAGTTCTACCCGATAAATTTTGGATTGGAAACATAACTCTTCCTTTGAATCCATCGTATATCCCCTTGCCTTTATCCTTAAGCAGTCCCACTTCAATGAGGTAATCCAAACTATAGCCATGCTCTTTGGCGGCTTTGGTCATGGCATCAAACTGATCGGGAGCATACCCCAAACCAAATGCTTCCACCGTTTCTGCACTAAAGCCTCGTTCGGTAAAATAACTTAAGCCGATAGCTCTACCTTCATCCGTGGATAATAGAGATTCTTTAAAGTACTTTTTGCCCCATTCAGAAACAATGTAAAGGCTTTCCCGGTGACTTTTTGCTTCCTCCAGTTCTGGTGAAGATTTAGTTTCCTCTATTTCAATATTGTATTTTTGGGCAAGGTAACGAAGGGCTTCTGGATAGGACATTTGTTCATGTTCCATCAAAAAGGTAACCACGCTCCCCCCTTTTCCAGAACTAAAGTCCTTAAAAATTTGTTTAGCGGGAGAAACCATAAAGGATGGAGAACGCTCGTCAGAGAAGGGGCTTAACCCTTTATAACTCGAACCTGCTCTTTTCAAATTAACAAATTCTCCGATGACTTCCTCAATTTGAGCGGTCTCAAAAATTCGATCTATAGTTTCCTTATTTATCACAGCCACAAAGGTACTATTTGTTCCTCGTTTGAAATTAACAAAGGTGGATTTTACCTAATTCCCGCACAGTTTTAACCAATTGGTCAACTTGTTTAAATAACAATCGTTTTAATTCGAAATCGTCCATTTTGCCAAATAATCATTTTTCTAAGCAAGGTATTTAGCGTAACATTGCGTTGTATTACTCAAACATGTACCAACAAAACACTAGCCACTTTACGACTGAAATTTTAAATAAAAATGAAAGTTAAGCTGCACCATTTGTAGTACCGCACTATCGAAACCGAATTTGTTGAATTATGTTCAACACTTGACACACGTAGAGTGGTGGTAGTGCAGTAGTTGAAGAACTACGCATAAAAAAAGGTCTGCTGGGGAGCAGACCTTTTATTTTTTAATATGTTTTTTCTGTTTTATTTCCTTGTTCATCCCAAAAGAACCAGGTACCTATAGGAGTTCCCGCTTCCATTTGTCCTTGATATCGAATTTTCCCATCCGGATACCACGTTTTTTTTTCTCCAATTTCAATCCCCTTATCAAACTCCCCAATACTCCAAGGCTTTCCATCGTCATAAAAAGATTTCCAGATTCCGGTACGAGATTTATGCTCATCCACCTCACCTTCCATTTTCACCGATCCATTTTCATGCAACTCCTTATATCCTTTAAGATATCTCTTCCCGTTGGTAATAGCATACACTTCCTGCCCCTTCGTTTTTCCATTTTCATAAAAAGAGGTGATCTTAAGTTCAGTCGGAATTATGGGTTCTTTCTTCTTTATATTCTCCTGGCAGGCATTTAAACAAAGCCCCCCAAGAAACAATAAATTAAACAGCAGTAACCTTGGTAACCTGCGGTAATAATTTTTCAAAAATATTCTGTACTCCATATTGTAAAGTTTGTGTGGATGATGGACATCCGTTACATGCACCACTTAATTTAACTTTTAATTCCCCATCTTCAAAAGATTCAAATGCAATGGCTCCTCCGTCATTTTCAACAGCTGGACTTACATATTCCTTCAAAATATGTTCGATCTTTTTATCAATATCACGAACCTGCCCTGGTTTAGGTAAGGCTGAAAACCCAGAATTTTCCTTTTGCTCTTCCTTTAGAACCGTTTTAGCCTCCATTGCCTCTTCATCAATAATGGGTTGACCCGCTTGTAAATAATTCGTTAAGTAATCTCTCACTTCCATCATCACATCACTCCACTCCAAATGATCCACAATAATAAGGGTCACGAAATTTTGAGATAACATCACTCCTTTTACGAATGGGAATGTAAACAACACCTTAGCCAAGGGAGCATTCTCAGTTTCAGAAGCAGCATTAAACTCATAAGCCTCTCCGTTTGAAACCACTGCCAAATTCCCCACAAACTTCATTGCTTTAGGATTAGGTGTCATTTCTGCATATATAGTAACTGGTACTTTCATAATCTTAATTTGAATTGCAAATTTAGATTATTAACCCTTCCAAGAATATTAAAATTTGTTTAACCCCTATAAATTATTCCAGCATCTATATTTGCAAAAAACAGGACGTATGGCTTTAATAAAAACAGTAAGAAACAAAACCCCTCAATTTGGAAAAAACATTTATATCTCGGAAAACGCTACGGTAATAGGTGACGTAACCACGGGCGATGACTGTAGCATTTGGTTCAATGCCGTTATTAGGGGTGATGTAAATTCAATTACTATAGGAAACAAAGTAAATATTCAGGATGGTGCCGTGGTTCATTGCACCTATGAAAAACACCCTACGATTATTGGCGACAATGTATCTATTGGTCACAATACTTTGGTACATGGTTGTGAAATAAAACCAAACGTCTTAGTGGGAATGGGAGCAATTCTTATGGATGGTGTTGTGGTGGAGAGTAATGTAATTATTGCCGCAGGTTCGGTTGTCCTTCAAGGAACCCGTATCGAAAGTGGAACCGTTTGGGCTGGCGTTCCCGCTAAAAAAGTAAAAGATCTAAGTGAAGAACTATTGAAGGACCAGATTGAACGCATTGCCGGTAATTACCTTTTCTATTCGGACTGGTATAAAGAAGAATAGGAAATATTAGAGGCTTTCACCTTTAAAGTATTTTTCACAATAGATTCTAACACGTCTACATTTCCAGAAGAAAACAAGTGGTGTCTTCCCATACTTAAATTTGAATTACTAATGCCATGGCCATTCAACATGCGTTGGGTCTGCAAGGCTATGGAAGGTCCGGGATCTATTAACTGAATAGAATCCCCCACAATATCCCTAATCATAGGAATAAGCAAAGGATAATGGGTACACCCCAATACTATATAATCAATGGGCTCGGACATCAGCACTTGCAAATGTTTTGACAAAATGGTTCTCAATTGAACCGTCCCAATTTCCCCATCCTCAATGGCTCTGACTAATCCCTCCCCCACTTGGGTCACCACTTTTACATCATTGGAATAATGCTCCTTCGTTCGATTAAAGTGATCACTTTCGATGGTTCCATTTGTGGCCAATACCCCAATACATTTAGTTTTTGATTTAAGGGCGGCTGGTTTAACAGCAGGCTCAATTCCAATAAATGGAATGGAGTACGTGGATCTCATTTTACCGATCGCTTGTGTGGTAGCCGTATTACAGGCCACCACGATCAATTTAGCGCCTTTGGAGATCAGAAAATCTACACTTCGAAAACACAAATCCAAAACTTCCTCTGGTGACTTCTCCCCATAAGGAGCATTTAAGCTATCGGCTAAGTAAATGGTATTTTCCATTGGAAGTAGTTTTACCACCTCTTTCCAAATGGTAAGACCACCTACTCCGCTATCAAAGAAACCTATAGAATCAGAATTAGACATAAAAAAAAAGCATCCTTTAGGATGCTCTCGATCTTTTTAAATGATACCTAAATGTTTTTTCACCAGGCCTAACATATTGTCACCATCTGGAAACACCAAAACAGCTCCTGTACTGGTATCAAAGACATAATCATACCCATTTGCTTTTGCAACGGTATCAATGGCATCTTGGGCCTTTTTAATAATGGGTTCAATTAAAGATTGTTCCTTTTGTGTTAAATCTTGTTGAGCGGACTGTTGAAAAACCTGAAGGCGACCTTCCAAATCATTAATTTCCTTTGCTTTTGAATCTCTAATCAATTCAGACCAGGTAGTTTCGTTCGCTTGGTAATCACGAATTAAACCTTCGTATTCACTTTTCATGGTATTCATTTGCGTTTCTAACTTTGCGGCATGGGCTTCCAATTCCGTACGAACGGCAGCTGCCTCTGGCATTAATTGCATTAATTCTTGAGAATTAATATGGCCTATTTTTCCTGTTTGTGCTATGGATGAGAAAGTTACCCCTAAAACTACCGCTAATGCTACTAAAACTTTTTTCATTATACCTCTTTTATATTTTATTATTTTGATCATTTTCTATGCCTACAATATTATTTATCGCGAGCCGAATATCCTAATTTTTTAAGAATCAGATCACTTTTATCATACTTAGGATCCGAAAACAAAATATTGGAATTTATTCCCTTGTCCAAAACCATGGCATAACTCTTATCTTTTGCCATTTCTTTAATTGCATTAAATATATCATCCTGTAAAGGTTGAATTAGTTCTTGCCTCTTTTTAAACAACTGCCCGTTTACACCAAATTTCTCTCTTTGGTAATTTCTAATTTCTTCTTCCTTGGCTTTCAATTCAGATACCCTTTGTTTTTTTAGTTCTGTGGTCAATAGGATTTTCTCCGCTTCGAACGCCCGTCTCATTCTATCCAACTCCGTCATTTTAGCCTCTACTGTTTCTTGCCATTTTTTACTCATGGCATCCAATTCTATTTGGGCATCCTTATACTCATCCATGTTTTCTAAAATATATTTAGAGTCCACATAAGCATACCTTTGAGAAAACAAAGAAGGTGCCGTAAACAGCAGCAATAGGAAAAGAATATTTTTTAACATAATTGTAAGTTTTTATAACTCTCCAAGGTTGGCTCCAATAGAAAAGTGGATTTGCGATTGTTTCATGGTCGGTTTCCCAGGAACATCATCCAATCTATACCCCCAATCCAAACCAAGTAATCCAAACATCGGAAGGAACACTTTTACACCTACCCCAGCTGACCTATAGTTATTAAATGGACTAAACGATTCCAAATCATTAAACGTATTTCCCATTTCTGCAAATGCTAATCCATATACCATAGCACTTGGATTCGTTGAAAACGGGTAACGAATTTCGGCTGTATACTTGGTCACAAATGGCGCCCCTTGCGTAGGTGAAAGAGACACGTCATCGTACCCTCTTAAAGCAATTACCTCTCGAGCATCCAACTGGAATCCAGATAAACCAGACCCCCCTAAATAAAACCTTTCAAAAGGAGCGGTTCCAACTGCTGGAGTATAGGTAAACAATCCCCCAAATCCGACCTTCGCATAAATAACGAATTTATCTACAAAATTATTATACCAGGCTGCAGTAAATTTCCATTTATTGTATTCTACAAATTTAAAAGCTTCTTCGGTACTAATGTTCTCATAATCTTTATTATTAAACTTGGAATATGGTGGCGTTAATTGCGTAGACAAACTTATCCGAGATCCAGATTTTGGAAAGTTCAAATCATCCAGAGAACTTCTAGTCAAGATTCCTTCATAAAAAATATTATTTGCAAATCCTTTATTAAACCCTTGGAAAGCAGGCCAATTATTAACCGCATAATACTGATAGTTTAAAGACTGGTAATATTGAAAATGATCATCCGGCCATTTCAACCTTTTCCCAAGGCCAATAGTAACGCCATACGTCCCCATTGAGTTATAATATGGATTATCAATAATAGCATTTGTTTCGCTATCAATGGCCGTTTTGGTTCCTTGTGCCTGATAAGTGAAATAAGTCGAGAACGTAAACGAATTCGGTTTTTTACCTCCTAACCAAGGTTCAGTAAACGAAAAATTAATAGAATTAAATATGGGTCCACTCGTTTGACCACGTAAGCTCAACCTTTGGCCATCCCCAGAAGGTAATGGGCTCCACGCCTCTTTATTGAAGAAGTTCTTAGTAGAAAAATTATTAAAAGTTAACCCTAAAGTACCAATTAAAGAATAACCACCATAGCCCCCGGATAATTCAATTTGATCGGAAGGTTTTTCCCCAACTACATATTCAATATCAACGGTTCCATCTACTGGGTTTGGCTTAGGAATTACGTTCATTTTCTCCGGATCCAAGAACCCCAAAATAGATAATTCACGTTGGGTTCTCATAATATCAGAACGACTAAACAGATCTCCTGGTTTGGTACGTATCTCTCTTCGAATGACATGTTCGGAAGTTTTGGTGTTTCCCGTAATGGTAATTTTGTTTACCCGAGCTTGTGCCCCCTCATATATCTTTATTTCGACATCAATGGAATCATCCACCACACTAATTTCTGAGGGTGTTATTTGAAAAAACAAATAACCATCATCCATATACTGAGAACTTATATCCATCCCGGATGGGTTCATATATAAACGTTGGTCCAACAATGCAGTATTGTAAATATCTCCTTTTGTGACACCCAAAATTTCAGTTAAGGCTTCACTCGTGTACTTTTCATTCCCTATCCAACGAATATTCCGGAAAAAATACTGATTACCTTCCTCTAGATACACATCCAAGCGAAGGCTTTCATCTCCCGTAGAAGTAATGGTATCCGTTACAATACGAATATCTCTATATCCTGCCTCCTTGTACCGCTGCACTAAAAGCGCTTTATCCGACTGGTATTGAGAACGAATAAATTTGGATTTTTTAAAAATTCTTGGTTTCACTTTTTCAGAAAAATGGGCTGAAATCATAGGTAAAAGAGAATCGCTTTTTTGTTGCCAACTGGCTTTTACAAAATCAACTAAAAACACCTCTAAATCCTCCAAGGGTCGAATCCTACTCTTCTCTTTGGTTTCCTTAAAGGTACGTTCTAGCTTAATATCCGTAAACTGTTCATTACCATGAAAAACAATATCCTCAATTTTTATCTTATTATTTTTTGTTACCTTAATGACCATCATTTGATGATTCGGAAACAACGTATCATTTTTTTGTATGATGTCCACTTCTGCATGATAATACCCTTTATCTACATAAAAACGTCTAATTTTTGCCTTCGTGGAAACCACCAAATTATTGGTAACAATACGCTCTCTATATAGATTAATATCCTCTCGAATTTTATCCGCTTCTCCTTTAGATACACCCTCCAATTTAAACCTGGACATTCGTGGTTGCTCTTCAATCTTATATTCTAGGTAAATTTTATTCCCTACTACCCTTTGAACGGATATTTGAATATCAGAAAACAAGCCCTGCTTCCATAATTTCTTAATGGAGCTGGACAGTTTTTCTCCTGGAACATCAATTTCTGAACCTACCGTTAATCCGGTTAACAAAACCAATGCATTAGGATCCAGAACCTTTGTCCCTGTAATGGCTATACCTGCCAAAATATACTTCTTGGGGGTAGAATAATCTACCTCAATTTGCGTTTGTCCACCGGTAGAAATTTGCCCACTTACCAGAGTTGGTAAAATCGTTAATATCGCAAGTAGAATTCCTATATACTTAAATTTGCTCACTAGTCTTTCCAAATCTACGTTCTCTATTTTGATAAATGGCAATTGCCTCATCTAAATCCTCTTTTCTAAAATCTGGCCAAAACTTATCCACGAATAAAAGCTCTGAATATGCAATTTGCCACAATAAAAAATTACTAATCCTGCTTTCTCCACTTGTTCTAATCAACAAATCCGGATCGGGTATGGATTTGGTGGCAAGATATCTTTCGAAGGTTTGTTCATCGATATCCTGAACCGATATTTCACCATTTTTAACATCACTAGCTATATCCTTTACGGCCTTTAATATTTCTGCTCTGGAACCATAACTCAATGCCAATACGAGGGTCATTCTATCATTATCCTTTGTACTTTCTATGGCCGAAGCTAATTCACGTTGACCTTTTGAAGGCAACGCACTTATATCACCAATAGCTAACAAGCGAATTTTATTCTTATTTAGATTTTTTAATTCTTTACGGATGGAAGATACTAATAGCTCCATTAAAGCAGCCACTTCCAATTTGGGTCGATTCCAATTTTCGGAAGAAAAAGCATACAAGGTTAAATACTTCACCCCTACTTCAGCAGAACGTTCAATGGTTTCCCTTACTGCAGTTAGTGCATTTCGATGACCAAAGATTCGTGCTTTCCCTTTTTCTTTAGCCCAACGACCATTACCATCCATAATCACAGCGATGTGTTCTGGGATGGCCCTATTTTCTGATTTAAATATCTGACCCATAATTGACGTCTTCTCCGAGCGAAATTAAGTCGGCAAATATATTCTATTTCCTTGTATTAAAGTGGCATGAACCCGGGTTCTTACGTAAATTATACGTGAATGTAAACCCGAGATAAGAAAACCAATCATTATCGTATTCATCCCCACGTTGCGTTCCCCAGCTATCGCCTCCTACCCCTTGGGCTTGCAAGCTACGATTGGACATATCTCTTGTAGTTTTAGCTAATAAATCGGGATCACTTGGATACCTCGTACTTACGTCATCCAGATAATCGGTAGCCGTAATTCTAAGCTCACCTGCAATCCCTAGTAAAAACCGATCAGACAATCTAAATTTAAACCCTAGGACAATAGGAAATGCAACAGTTACTTTTGAATACTCCACTCCTTCGGTTTGCAGAGGCTGTAATTCATACAAATTACCCGCCAACGAGGCTTTTGGATTAAACCGAACCACACTTATCCCAATTCCCAAATAAGGAGTGAAAACATCCGATAACTGAAAAAAACTTTGAGGGGAATAAGGCTTAAAATCCAAAAAATTAAATTCGATAAGGGCTGACAAGTCCGCTACATTAGATTGAAAACTCAGGTTTCGTTGTTGCTCAAAAGCCATGGAAGAGTTGACATCTTCCCCTGTAATTTTTGCTTGACGTAATAAGAAGTTTAAAGCCCATCTCGAATTGAAATTCTTACGGTAATTAACTCCATAGGTAAGATGGGTGTTTTTAGAAACAGAGGAATACACATCCCCTATAAAATAAGACCCCCCAAAAAATAACCCGACCTCCTCATATTTCTGAGAAAAGGCCGGGCTGCTAAATATTGTTATGAAAACAATTAAAAGTGCTTTCTTCATAGTTCCAACAACGAAACTAAAACAAAAAAATTGTTCTACAATCTAATTCGTGATCTAGGTTTCGATTTAAGTCTATATGTTAAGGTTAATAAACCAAACATATACACATCATTTTTATCATCATGACCACGTACTCCCCCTGCCGCATGTCTTCCGTCAGAGTTATAACGTTTATCTGCCATTTCTTTAGACTCTGGTGAAATAAGTTTTGCTAATTGATCTCCATCATAATAACGGGAACTCACATCATCCAAATAATCGGTTGTTGTGAAGCGCATCCCCATTTCGAATTGTACGCCAAACTCACGAGTAATATTATATTTCATTCCTAAGCCGACCGGGAAAACCATTGTCATTTGAGAATAATCTTTTGGAGCACCATCCAACCCCTGTCCTTCTGTGTTTAACGGAGCCAATTTCACCCATTCGCCAGATTCATTCGTTCCTTTTGGATTAAAATAAGAACCTCCAATTCCTGCAAACAAATACATCGACAAATTACTAGAACCATATCCTCTAACACCTTGCAATTTGTATCTACTACCAATTTTTTCCTTCAAAAAATAATACTCCAATTGCCCGGACAACTCAAAAAGATCGGTACGAACATCCAAATTCCTGAAGGCTCTGCCTTCGTTTTCTGTTAATTTATCATCTCCATACAACTGACCGTATAACAAATTAACTTTAACCGCAAAGCGATCATGAAAACGGTATTTAAAAAACCCACCGATAGCTAATCGGGAGGCCTCCATTTGAAAATCACCAAATTTAGATCCATCACCTGGACCTCCACCTAAATCTCCAAGCATATTAGTTGCCCCTACAGAAAAACCAATTTCCTTTTTATATCTATTCCAACGTTGAGCTTGAGCATCCCCAATAGAAATGGTGAAAATAATTGCTATTAAAGCAGAAAAGGTAAAAACGTGTTTCATATCAGATAGTATTTGAAACAAATCTACTTTCAAAAAACACTTGTAAATTGTTGATAACTCACACTTATCAACAGAATTTTGTTCACATCATTAAGATTTCAACAATTGTTAATAACCTGAGCTCGCAAAAAAAAACAGAATTAACGCACTAATAGTCAGACAAAACCAAAATACAAAACGAATATTACCTCAAGAAGTGTATCCTGACTATGCAATACGTACAATGAGAAAAAGCTACAATCTTACGCGAGACTTCGCTCTGGATTTCCAACGATAGGTGAGAGATAACAAACCAAACATATAGAAATCGTTCTTACGCGAATTACCACGAATCCCACCTTCACTATGACGCCCCGATTTATTATATCGTTTATCGGCCATTTCTTTGGAAACCACACCAAAGGCATTTTCCAAAGCATCCCCATCAAAATATGTTGTGCTCACATCATCCAGGTAATCAGTCGTAGTAAATCGCATACCATACTCAAACTGCACCCCAACTAAATGGGTGATATTATATTTCAAACCCAAGCCCACAGGAAACACGAAGGTCAATTGATTGTAATCTTTAGGAGCTCCTTTTAATCCTTGTCCTTCTGTATTCAAGTCAGCTAGCCCCACATAATCGCCCTTCTTATTGGTTCCTTGTGGCGTATAATACGCTCCACCTAACCCCGCAAAAAGGTAGAGTGAAAAATTACTTGAACCATATCCCTTTACCTTTTTCAATTTGTATCTGGACCCAATTCTTTCTCGTAAAAGATAAAACTCATATTGACCAGAGAACTCGATAAGGGAGGTTTTGACATCCAAATTCCGAATTTTTCTACCTAGATTTTTAGAGGCTTTATCGTCCCCCTTAAGTTCGGTAAATAAAATATTGGCTTTTAAGGCCATGTGATTATGAATTCTATACTTCCAAGAAACACCCACCACATAACTGGAGGTAGGAAACTGAAAATCACCAAACCGAGAACCGTCACCAGGCCCTCCACCCAAATCACTTAACATATTGGATGCTCCAACACTGAAACTAAATTCCTTCCGGTATCTATTCCATCTTTGAGCCAAAAGTTCATTTGAGCAAAATGCCAAAACGAAAAGCAAGGCCACAAGTAGCTTGAAATTATTTCTCATCCCCATATCCGAAATTATGACCACCCATACAAACATCAAAAAAATTACTTCTCAGGTAACCTTAATCATATTCAATATGTTATAAGACAGTAGGCCGCCCTAATTTTACTATTTTTTAATTTGTGTGCAATACAATAATATACCTGTTTCAAATTCGATAAATAAAACAGGTATACCTAACAAATGTATCACTTTAGTTTCGTTTATCAATACCCCAATTCAATTTGTGACGAAGGGTCTTAAAAAAGGTTTGGTTTGGAAATTGGATCAATTTCACAATTTTTGAAGCCTTCCTAATTTTTATTTCAATACTGGAATCGATACGCTGTACTCGAGAATCCAAACTAACGAGAGATTTAGCCGATCGCCCTTCAATTTTCAAAGTTATCTCCGCATCATCACTTAAAATCACTGGCCGTACATTTAGATTATGGGGAGCCACCGGTGAAATAATAAAGTTACGAGAACCTGGTTCTACTATAGGCCCACCCACACTTAAGGAATATGCCGTTGAGCCCGTAGGGGTAGAAATAATCAATCCATCGGCCCAATACGAATTCAAAAATTCATTATTTACATACGTATGAATAACAATCATGGAAGCATTGTCATTTTTATGAACGGTCACTTCATTTAAGGCGAAATTTTTCTTCCCAAACAACTCCTGCTCGGTACACACCTCAAGCAAAGCGCGTTCTTCAATGGTAAATTCTCCAGTCAACCAATAATCCAAATATTTTTTGATATCTTCTGAACCAACCCTAGCCAAAAAGCCCAATCGCCCCGTATTTAGTCCCATGATTGGAATATCTGCTCCATTCAATAAAAGTGTCGAATCCAAAAAAGTACCATCCCCACCAATACTAATAAGTAAGTCGGGTTTTGCCACTTTTTTTCGAGCCGAAGCAAAGGGAATGATGTTATCTGCATTAAAGCCAGGCACTTCTTTCAGTTTTCCCAAATACTTTTTGTGTATTTGAACTTCCACTTGATTATCTCGTAAATAATCAATTAAGAACAACACCTCCTTTACATATTGAGGATTTAATTCCTTTCCAAAAATTGCAACTCTTTTCATTATGCCTCAAAGAAAAACAATAGATACTTATTTAACTAGAAAGACTTCACAAAATGCAAATAAATTCCCTTTTCTTTTTCTCTGGTAAAGGAATATTCCAAACGCATCACAAAATCATAAAACCCAGTAATATCCATACCCAATCCATACCCATAAATCCAGGTATTGGAAAGTGGGTTATGGTCCAAATAAATACGATCAGCCGCATATCCGGCATCAAAATAGGCATTCAGGTACACCGCAAAATAGGGGTTCCGAAATTTATCAATAGGAACCCAATTCAAACGCATTTCCTTTTTCTTAATTAGGTTATATTTTAAGTTTGTTTTGATTACTCCATAGCTCTCTCCATCCATTACATACAATTCGTAACCCCGAATGTAATCTGAATAACCTAACCCTTTTTGAATAGCATAAGGTGTTTGATCTCCAAAGGATGTTTTTCCGACCATCGCATTTGCCAAATTCCATCTTCCCCCTAAGGGAAGGTGCCAGAAAATGCCCAAACTAGCTGTCGTCACATTTAAATTTTCATTTTCAAAAACGCCTAGACCATACTGATAAATGTAAGATTCAATTTTATACCCTTTTAGTGGATAAGACATGTAATCTCTCGTATCATATTTTCCATAATACAAAAATGTAAAATACTCTGATTCAGATTGATTGTTTTTTAAATAATCATTAGTTAACTCGGTAACAGTCGAATCAATTCGTATTTGATTGTAGCTTAGACCAAAACGATGTCGGAAATTCAATCCTTTTCTATAAGTGAAATTCACTTTAGCAAAAACCACTTGTTTCCCAGGCCCTACTTCACTTTTATAAAAAATTCGTTTATTCTCTTGCGAGGAGTAATTTACCTCTCGATACTCTGCATATCCAGTCGCCACATTTAGACCTAGTGTCTTTTTTTTATTTAAGTTAGGGATATCATACCCGACAGAAAATTGATTTTCGAACCCCACTTTCGTCATGACTTGAAAGGTTTCATTCCGTCCACGAAAGTTGTACCAATTTAGAAAAACCCCATAGGTGAGACGACTTAAATCTTTAGTTTCCCACCACGTATTAAAGTTCCGATCTCCATTTTCCAAAATGGGATATGGCCAAACAAACCATCTTTCTTCGAGCTTAAAGGTGATGTTTATACTATTACTTGTGCCCTGAGTTATTTCAAAATCTGTTTTATTAAAGAGACCCGTATTAAAGAGATTCTCACTACTTCGCACTAATTTCTTTTTCAAGTCGGCTTTACTAAGGGTATCTCCTTTTTGATAGGTAAGCTCTCTTAAAAGAACAAAAATTTTGGTTTTTTCGTTTCCTATAAAATACGTTTCCCCAATTACCACACCCTCTAATGAATCGGATTGCGCCCATGAGATTCGTCCAAAAAAGAAAACGCATAGAATAACCAAGTATGCATTCCGCATTTATGGGGGGGGGCTAAATATTTAAAAAATTCATCAAGTTATCATAGCGATTTTGCATATCCGTGTTTTCGGACTTGGCTTGATAACTGGCTAAAATAGTATACCCAAATCGATCTAAAGCATTAATAACGGACTCTACTTCTGCTTTGTTTAACTTTAGAGTCAATACAATTTTATTCGTTTCTGGGGTATTTCGAATATAGGTACCCAAAATTTTCATCCCCGTATTTTCCACCACCCGTGTAATCTCGGTTAAATAGTAATCAATGGCGGCCATTTCAATTTCAATTACCCCTCCTTGATCTTGTACAATAGAGGAATTTCCAAATACATCAACCACACGGTTTCGAGTAATCACACCTAAGAAAACATTCCTATCATCTATCACAGGCAGGCAACTCAGGCTTGACATTTGGATCTTATTGACGGCCGACAAGAAATGTTCATTCGCCTGAATGGAAACTTCTGGCAATCGAATTTTACTTTGTACCAGGGTCTTACTCCAATCTTCTAATTCATATACATCCTCTTCGTATACCAGACCCACAAACAAAGAACCATTAATAACCGGGTAATGACTCAATTTAAATTCATCCATAAAACCCATCGCTTTCTCGCACGAGTCTACTGTTTCCAAATAAGGAAATTCTAAATCTGCTAATTGACCTGCTGTCATGGTTTCCGTATTATTAGATTGTTTACCGATACAAAATTTTACATTTGCACTACGATTCAAAAATAGAAAAATATGACTCAATTAAGTGTCAATATCAATAAAATTGCTACCCTAAGAAATGCACGCGGAGGGAATACTCCAAATGTGCTACAAGTTGCATTGGACTGTGAAAAATTTGGAGCTCAAGGCATCACTGTTCATCCACGTCCCGATGAGCGTCATATTCGATTTTCAGATGTAACGGACTTAGCGAGTACGGTAAATACCGAATTCAATATTGAAGGATACCCGAGTGCGGATTTTATAAAAATGGTACTGACACACCGTCCCGCTCAAGTTACCCTTGTTCCAGACGGCCCCGATGTTTTGACATCAAATGCAGGTTGGAATACCAGAGAACACCAGAAAATGCTGACCGAAATCATCCAAGTTTTTAAATCTGCTGGAATTCGGACCTCTATTTTTATTGATGCAGACTCCGAAATGATTCGCTACGCCAAAACTACTGGTACAGATCGTGTTGAACTTTATACGGAGTCCTATGCTAATGGCTTCTCTGAAGACAAAGAAAAGGCCATTGCGCCATTTATTGAGGCGGCCAAAACAGCCAAAAAAGAGGGTTTAGGCATAAATGCGGGGCACGATTTAAACTTGGATAATTTGACCTATTTCGCCCATCATATCCCAAACCTTTTGGAAGTTTCAATTGGCCATGCACTTATTTCAGATTCTTTGTATTACGGATTAGAAAATACCATTGCATTATACCGCAGAGCATTACGTCCCACAGAATAATAGCCTATGAAACTGCATTACAAGATATTAGGTGAAGGCCCTCCCCTTATTATTATCCATGGTCTATTTGGCATGTTTGATAACTGGCAAACTCTGGGTAAAAAATGGGCTAAAAACTACCAAGTTATTTTAGTGGACCTTCGTAACCATGGACATTCACCATGGGATTCGGAACACAACTACCAACTAATGATGGAAGATTTGGAGGAATTGACCGATGATTTATTTTTGGAAGACATGAATATAATTGGCCATTCAATGGGGGGGAAATTAGCGATGAAATTTGCACAACGCTTTCCTCAATTAATACATAAACTAGTTGTGGCAGATATTGGGCCTAAAAAATATCCTGTTCATCATCAACAAATATTAGATGGACTAAATAGTGTCCCCATTGACAAGGTAAAATCACGACAGGAGGTTCATTCTTATTTGGCGAAATACATTCCAGAAGCCTCTACTATTCAATTTTTTCTCAAAAACTTATATTGGGTGGAAAAGGGCAGGTTAGCATGGCGGTTTAATTTGAAGGGATTAACCAACAATATTCAATTTGTGGGTGAAGATTTGCGAAAAGAACGGTTTGAAGGTCCTACACAGTTTATCCGAGGAGGTAATTCACATTATATTTTAGATGAGGACTGGATGGATATCCAGAAATCTTTTCCAAATAGCGAATTAGACACAGTACCAAATGCGGGACATTGGTTACATGCCGAGAACCCAACCATATTTTTCGAAAAGGTTTCTGCATTTTTAGAGCAATAGTTACGGCCTAATAATTCGGGCATCTACCCCATTTCCGGATAGTTTTGGAACCGGTAATGTGAACACTCGTTGGTAATGGGCATTAATCACCTCAATACAATTAGGACCGATTCAACTCGCCCTCCCTTTATTAATTTGTGCTGAAATTGCCTCTTCCAATTCCTTTTCTTGCACATCCCCTACACCAAATCCAACAGAAGTAATAATAAATCCACGAGCTCTCATCCTTGTTAGCGTGACTACGACTAATACTTAACAGGAATCGCTAATATGGCCAAATCTACAGGAGGTAAATCGGCTACGGCTTTTATACAAACAAGGCATGGAACTTTGTGTTCATTTGGGTTCACCACATAGATATCTCCGGAGAAACTTCCTCCCAAAAGATTCGTGACTAATTTCACGCCCGGTTTTGACGCATCATTAGACCCGCCAATAACAGCAATACCTTTTGGTTTTATCAAAGAGGAAGTAGCATATGGAACAATTTGCAACTAATTAAACCCGAGGTTAATTCAGAAATATGATATTATTTAGCTTTCGCTTCTAATTAACCCTAAATTACAGCTTCATCATCTCTTCCGAGAATCCAAACAACTCTTTTTCCCCAAAGAAAGGAGCCATCAACTGGATCCCAAAAGGCATTCCCTCTTCATTTGTTCCTAAAGGCAATGAAATAGCTGGATTACCAGCTAAGTTCGCATGTACTGTAAAAATATCCTCCAAATACATCGCCACAGGATCATCCGAATTATGACCTAACTTAAAGGCTGCATGCGGAGTTGTGGGCGTTAATACAAAATCGTAATCCTGGAAAATGGCTTTTGTTTTATCTTGAATAAGACGTCTTACTTTCTGTGCTTTGGCAAAATAGGCATCATAATAACCTGTACTTAAAACAAAAGTACCCATCATAATTCTACGTTTTACTTCCGTACCGAAACCTTCCGTTCTTGATTTCACATAAGTGGATTCAATATCTGTGGCTTGTTCACTCCTATACCCGTAATGAATACCATCAAACCGAGAAAGGTTAGAAGATGCTTCCGCATTACTCACCACATAATAAGTAGGAACCATTTGATTCAGTAAATTAAAATCAACAACCTCTACTTGATGGCCCTTTGCTTTTAACTTTTCAATAATCTCGATAAAACGCGCTTTTACAGCTGGCGACAAACCTTCACTCTCTAGAGCATCGCGTAAAACAGCCACCTTTTTAGGCCCTTCTGATTTAGCCGAAGCGTAAGCATCCACAGGTTTTTGAGAAGATGTGGTATCAAACTCATCCCCACCTGCCATGACTTCTAAAAGCAAAGCTGAATCTTGAACCGCTTTAGTAAACGGACCAATTTGATCTAAAGAAGAGGCATAAGCAATTAGCCCCCAACGTGAAATACGTCCATACGTAGGCTTTAACCCAACGGTTCCTGTAAAGGAAGCCGGTTGACGAACAGAACCACCGGTATCTGTACCTAAAGAAGCGTGACACAAGTTAGCGGCAACAGCCACAGCCGAACCACCTGATGAACCTCCAGGAACTCTAGTGGTATCTACAGGATTTAAAACTGGCCCGAAAGCCGATTTCTCATTGGAGGAGCCCATAGCGAATTCATCGCAATTTAATCGGCCAATAATAATCGCATCTTCGGCAAGTAAGCGCTCTACAGCGGTACCTGAAAACAACGATTTAAAATGAGTTAGAATTTTGGAAGAAACCGATACCGAATGATCTTTGTAACACAGGTTATCCTTTAAACCAATCACCATCCCCGCAAGTTTACCTGCGGTTCCCTGTTTTATTTTTTGATCTACGACTTCTGCCTGAGCCAAAGCGGTTTCATCAAAAGTTTCTAAAAATGCATTAAGGTGTTTTTGACTTTCAATTTCTGTTAAAAAAGATTTCACTTCGTTTACAGCCGTTGTAGAGCCACTTTCAAGAGCTTCACGGTAAGTCAAATAATTGGTATAATTGGATGCCATAGTTTCTTTAGAAAAATTAATCTTTCTTTTCTTCTACTTCTTTAGTATCTTCTTCTTGTTTAGAAGCGTTTTTGAATTCTTTAATTCCTTTACCCATTCCTTTCATAAGCTCAGGTAATTTACGCCCACCAAAAAGTAATAAGATAATTACCCCAATAATGATCCATTCATATCCTCCAGGCATTCCCATAAGAAAAAGTGTATTTGTCATATCAAAAAATTTGACTGCAAATTTAGTGATTCTTTAGTGGAATAAAGCATCTCTACACGGATTTAGGAAGGAATAGTTTTTAATAAGAAAATGAAATTAATGGGCTTTATACAACCACAGGGCCGGATCCAAGGTTGTCCCCTTTACCCCTTTATGAATTTGAAATTGAAGTTCCGTTTTCCCGTCAATCGTTACCACTTCCCCAATAATCTGTTTCACCTTTACTTGGTCACCTGCGGCTACGTATACCTCTTTTAGGTTCCCATAAACGGTTAAGTAATCCCCATGACGAACAATGACCGCCTTACCTGCACCCGGAATGACAATAACTTTTGAAACTTCCCCTGCGTAAACTACCCGTGCAGTAGCTCCTTTATTGGTACTAATTCCTATTCCAAAATTATTAATTTTTATGGTTTTCAAAACTGCATGTGAATGCACGCCATATTTATCGGTGATGGTTCCTTTTTCAACTGGCCAAGGCAACTTCCCTTTATTGGCTGTAAAACCATTCGCTAAAGCCTTCGCTTCTGGGGTTAAACTCCACTCTCCTTTTTTAGTTGCGTTTTTCTTTTGAGCCAATCGAATTTCTTCTGCAATGATACGGTCGATAGCCATTTGCATTTGCTGACGTTCTTTTTGTTTCTCTTTAATTTCCTTTTTCAGTTCTTCCTCCTTTGTTTCCAAACTGGCGTAAATTTTCTGATGCAGATTTTTTTCTTGAGCCAAGGTGCTTTTTTGATCCAACTCAGCAGATAACAAACCTTGTTTTTCAGTTCTTTCAGCTAATAACTCCCCGTTCTTTACAATCAACACTGATTCTAATCGATTGATATCTTCGGTTTGTTTTTTACGAAATTCGGCATACTGTTGCAAGTAGCTTAAACGCTTATAGGCTTGATTAAAATCGGAAGAGGCAAATACATACATGATCTTATCATAGCTACTTCTATTCCGGTATGCAAACTGAATCATTTTAGCATACTCTTCCTTCAATGTTTCTACATCTCGTTCCATGGAAGCAATCAAGTCCTCATTGCTTTCAATCTGACCATTTAAGTACTTAACCTCACTATTAATGGTGGCAATTAATTCCACCCGTTTGGAAATTTTATCTTGTAAAAGCACCAGTTGATTTAGGGTATTCGTTTTTTCATTTTCATTTTTCTTAAGCAATGTGTTTTTGTATTCGATATCACTTTTCAATCGACTTTTCTTACGTTCCAAAACGGTTCGTTTACTTTGTGCAATAGCACTTAACGGAAGGGTAAAGCCTACAAATAGGATGACTAAAAATAAAAAACTACTGACTAATTTGCTCATACTTAGATGAAATATTGAACGGGAATTTCAAAGGCCCTTTTACCGATATTTTATTCATTTCCACCTCCACATCGGTGGGTGTCTTTGCCATAATATTCATCTTAAACGATGATAACTGCAAAAAATTAGAGATATTTTCAAAAGTCAGATATTCAATACTTGCATTATTCTGTGAATGGATATCTTTCATATTTACCTTTTCTGTTCGGAAACTTTCAGGGTTAATCCAATTGGTAAACAAAACCTCCACATCATCGGTTTGCCATTCCTTACCTTTCGCTACATTTTTAGCGGCTTTTTTAGATAAAGTACTCAGAACATAATGTTTTTTATCATTTCGTTTGCTGATGGATTCTGCGTGGAGTAATCCAAAGCTATGCCCAAACAACAAAGCTTGAATTTCCTCAAATCCAAATTCCACCCCCATTTTGGTTTGAATAAAACCATAATCTCCGGCATAAAATTTCTTATCCGTTCTACTTAAATACTTGATAGAGTCGGGTGTGGCTAATATTCTAACCGCTTCGTATTTAAAAGATGTAATGGATATCCAAATAGCACTATCCTTCACTAAACGAACAGAGGCTTTGATTGCCTGATGTTTCCCATTCGTGCTGATGGTCGCATCCGCCTTGAAAGAAAGGTA
>CAJXZP010000042.1 GCA_913062955.1 uncultured Flavobacteriales bacterium
GACGAAAATGTTTTAGGAGCTTGAATTGTATCATTAGAAATACGAATGTAATTATCCCAAGCATAGGTAAACGTACCAGGAATGGAGGCACTCGAGAATAATTGCATGGAATCTGTCGTACAAATAACAGTGTCGGGACCGGAGATAGCTACATAATTGGGTGCAGCAGTTATGGTGACGGTATCTGTGTTTTGGCATGAGGTAGATAAATTTGAGGTGACAATATAGGTTGTTGTTACCTGTGGGGAGACTTGAGGAGATGAACAGTTTTGGCAAGTCATGTTATAGCCGGGGGAAGTCGAAAGAGTGTCGATGGGTGAACCTGTAAGTACACTCCAACTAAAGGATGTTCCACCAGTGGCGTGAAGTTGAGCCCATTCAACTCCTTGACAGATGGACTTGTCGGGACCTGCATAGGTGGAATTTATTACTCTAATGACATAAGATGTACTCACCATTCCAAAAACGGGACACGCATTATCAAATGCAGTGACAGCAAAGGAATTGAATGGGGGTGTTCCCGATTGAGTATTCCAAGTAACATGCATGATTGCAGGGTTTCCGGGGGTAATGGTAACTACTGCTCCGGGTAAAACTTGGGTAATATTTGACGTCATGTTTACCGTATCAGCGGTGTCTGGGTCTGGGAAAAATAAGTCAAAACTGAATTGATCACCCACACATACATCTACGGTTGTGGAATCTATTAAAACCCCATTTCCAGTAAAATTTTGAATTCCTTGCCAGGTGGGAGGCTGGTTGGAACACGTAATGACTACAAACTGAATGTCTCGGGTTATACAACCGAGTAATACCCCTGTGCCATAGTCATATTCGCAAACTTGAACGGCTATCACAAAGTTTCCAAGAGTAGTTGGAATAAAGGTAAGTATTCCAGTTTGCGGATTTAAGTTACATCCTGGAAGTGGGGATGATGCGGTATATCCTGCTACAAATGGAACAGGGTTGTGAATACCGTTATTTGAGGAAGCAATTGGGGCTACAATCGAATATACAATACTATCACCATCAATTTCAGTAACTCCAAAATTGTAACTAACCAATTGATTTTGACAAACGTATGGGATTGGGTCTCCGTTAAATGTAGGAGAGTTATTACAGGAGTCGGCTTGAGAGTTAATAGATGCAGGCACATAAAATGCGGGCTGATTAACCAAGTTTTCTGTTGTGTTTCTACAACATTGACCCCAAGACATCGTCCATGAGGTGCACACAGGATTTAACGTAACGACCCCTTCAAAAACGTAACGGGCCATTCCCGGGAGTGATCCTCCGCTACAGGTCGATAAATGAAGGTCTCTTGGGCACAGTTGCGAAACCTCAGTACCTCCAAGGTTTTGGAGGATAAGGGCAAGATTTACATCGGGGCCACATGGGCTCTGAAATGTAACGTTTACCCCAGCAGGTGCAGGTGCCGAAAGGGGGTCGCAATCCACAAAAACGTTGAGGGTAATTTTGTAGGTATTGGGACCTATGCATTCATAGTTAAAATCGGCTCCCGCAATATGGGTGGCATTTGCTGTTTCTGAAAATAAAAATAAGATGGAAATAAGGATGTAGGAAAGCCCTTTGAATAGTTGGTTTTTGGTCATGGTGACTCAAATTTTCTTTGATTAATAAAAAAGGTTTTATTCCTTGGCTCGCATTAAAAACGCAATTGGTATGGATTGGTTGCCATTAAAAATTTTTAGAGGTAAGGGTTTACAATTCTAAATCGGATAGACGATTGAGTTCAACTACTGTTTCGTAGTTGGATAGGTAGGGTTATAAAATAGAAAAGGCGGATAAAAAATTATCCGCCTTTTCCTTACTTATTTTCTAAATTAGATATGTGCTAACATTTCCGTGACTAATTCTTTAGTGCCATACGTATGTTTCCATCCCCAATCTTCTCTGGCGTTTGTATCATCAATACTTTGTGGCCATGAGGAAGCGATAGCATCTCTTTCATCAGGAGCGTAAGAAATAGTAAAACCTTCTTTTTGCGATTTTATTTCTTCCGCTAATTGGGCGGGAGAAAATGAGTCAGCCGCTAGGTTATAACTAGAACGAACTTTAATTTGATTTACGGGTGCTTCCATAATATCCATAGTTGCTCGTACGGCATCTTCCATCATCATCATAGGTAAGGTGGCATCCGCATGAAGGAAACACTCGTAGCTATTGGTTTTTTTAGCTTGATGAAAAATGTCTACTGCGTAATCTGTAGTTCCACCTCCTGGTAGCGATTTCCATCCAATTAGTCCTGGGTAACGAATACTACGAACATCTACGCCATAACGGTTGAAGTAGTATTCATTCCATCGTTCACCCGCTTGTTTGGCAATACCATACACTGTATTAGGATCCATCACCGTATCTTGAGGCGTGTTGTGTTTGGGGGTAGTGGGGCCAAAAACAGCAATGGAACTTGGCCAGAATATTTTTTCGATGATTCCGTCCTTCGCTAGATTGAGCACATTAAAGTGACCATCCATACTTAATTGCCAGGCGTAATCTACGTGCTTTTCTGCAGTCGCAGATAATAAGGCAACCAGGTTGAAAATGTTCTTGATAGCGTATGTGTCTACAATGACTCTCAAAGCATCCTTATCTAAAATGTCCAGTTTTTCATAGATTCCTCCCGTACCCTCTTCTTTGATATCGGCAGCCACAACATTGCTTTCACCATATTTAAAGCGTAGATTTTCTACTAATTCACTTCCCACTTGGCCCAATGCCCCAATTACTAAAATATTGCCTGTCATTATACTCAAATTACCCATTCAAAATTGTGGCCGTAAATGTAGGGTACATTGCGTCATTTACATTTATTATTTGAAGGCAAATTGGATAAAAAGTAGTGTATTTTCGAAGTAATGAAAAAAAGATTTTTAGGAATATGTAATAATTTGAATAATTAGCCACTAACTAAGAAAACACGTGTGAGTACCGATTTTTATACCATATCAATTTTACCATATGCGAGCATTGTCATTAAGATTTGTAGAGCGTATACCAATACTCAAGAAGACTTTGAAGATTATTATCAAGAAGTGTGCCTCCAAATTTGGAGAAGCCATGAAAGTTTTGATCATCAATCACAGTGGTCTACTTGGATTTACAGATTAAGCTTAAATGTTTGTTTAACACTGCTAAAAAAGGAAAAGAAAAACAGAGAGCTACGAAGCTCAGATTCCATTCCGGATGAAATATTGGAGGATGAGATGTTTTTCACCGATGAATCTTTGAATTTTTTGTATGATGCTATCCGACAACTGAACGAAGTGGATAGAGCAATTATTTTGCTCTATCTAGAACAGAAATCGTATCAGGAAATAGGCGAAATCATAGGATCCAATGGGAATAATATTGGGGTGAGAATTACCAGAATTAAAGAAAAACTTAAAAAATTATTACATGGAAAAATCTATTGAAAAAATATGGAACCAAGGGTTTCTGGATGAAGGAGCATTAGTCGCTCCCAAAATAAATAAGCTATATGAAGCAAAGTCAATTAATACCATTGATAAGTTTCGCAGTATGTACCATAAAAATTATTGGTTTATTTGGTTATTACTCATCGTGCATGGTGTAGGATCTTATGCGTTTACCAATATATATATCGCTGTTTTTATGAGTGTTTTATTTGTACCCATTTTGGTTTTGGGTAAAAAGCAGATTAAAATTATGGATGGTATTGATGCCAATCAATCGAGTTATCAATATCTGGTAGCTTTTAATGATTGGTTGCAAAAAATGATTAATGACTTCCGCATAGTATATCGTTTTTTCTATCCTCTTTATTTTGTGGGATTGGTGAGCATTTTAGCTTTGATGGATACCGGTGAAGATGGGGAGCATATTTCTATGGTGTCACATATTCTAACGAGTAAGCAGGTATTTATGATTGCAGGAATTCCTGTTATTTGGTTAAGTGTGATTGTTTTTCTAACCGCAGTCGTAGCCTATTTTAGTCCGAATTTATTTATGGTCGATATTCGATTAGTATATGGCCGTTTAATGGATAAAATGGAACTGATGTTGAAGGAGATGGACGAGTTAAGGGCTTGAAATTGAAAATGTAAAAGCCCGATATTTTTATATCGGGCTTTTACTAGTGTTTTTAAATTCTAAAACTTAATACATACATTTTTGGCTTCGGTAAAGAACTTCAAGGCTTCAAATCCACCTTCTCTTCCTACACCTGAATTTTTCATCCCTCCAAATGGAGTTCTTAAATCTCTAACTAACCAACAATTTATCCAAACAATGCCCGCTTCCACTTTACCCGCTACTCGGTGGGCACGTTTTAAATCTTGTGTCCAAATCGTTGCGGCTAATCCGTACTCTACGCTATTGGCCATCATTAATACTTCTTCTTCCGTGTCAAAAGGGGTGATGGTGACTACAGGTCCAAAAATTTCTTCCTGGTTGGTTCTACAGGTATAAGCCAATCCTTCAATAATGGTTGGAGCTAAATAAAATCCTTCCGCATATTCGCCATCCAATAGCACCCGATGACCTCCGGTTAAAATAGTTCCCCCTTCTTCTTTGGCAAGTTCTACATAAGAAAGTACCTTTTCCATATGCGGTTTAGAAACCACTGCTCCTAATTTTGCATCTGGGTCTTCTGGATTACTCACTTTCATTTTACGCACCTTCTCTACAAAAGCATCTCTAAACTTTTCGTATATCGGACGTTCAATAAAAATACGAGATCCACATAAACAAATTTGTCCTTGATTCGCAAATGAAGATAGAATCGTTGTTTTTAAAGTATCTTCAAAATCACAATCCGCAAATATTATATTGGGGTTCTTACCTCCCAATTCAAGCGATAGTTTTTTGAATTTTGGTGCCGCTACAGATGCAATATGTGCGCCTGTTGCCGTTCCACCCGTAAAACTAATGGCTTTGATATCGTTACTTTGAGAAATAGCTTCCCCCACTTTATGGCCTAATCCATGTACGATGTTTAGAACTCCCGCAGGCATTCCCGCATCTATACATATTTGAGAAAGCAGATAAGCCGTATAAGGGGTCACTTCTGATGGCTTGGCTACCACACAGTTTCCTGCAGCCAATGCAGGCGCAATTTTCCAAGTGAATAAATACAAGGGTAAATTCCATGGTGAAATACAACCAACCACTCCTAAAGGATGGCGGGTGGTGTAATTTATGGCCAGGCCCTCCATTTCGTGACTTTCAGAGGCATAATGTAGAATCCCTGTCGCAAAGAAGTGAAAATTATCTCGGGCTCTTGGAATGTCAACATGGGTAGCCAACTTTAATGGTTTCCCATTATCGCGACTTTCAGCAGCCGCTAATTCAGGTAATCGTTCTTCAATTAAGGAGGCAACACGCATCATGATTTGAGAACGATATTCTTTTGGCTTTCCACCCCAAGATTCAAAAGCATTCTTAGCAGCGCTTACCGCAAGAGCAATATCTTGCTCGGTAGAATCGGGAATTAATGAATAAACCTTTCCTGTTCCAGGTTCAATATTATCTAAATACTCCCCGCCAACTGGTGCGATAAGCTTCCCGTTGATGTAATTCTGAATTTTATGCATGCTCATTTTTTATCCAATTCTAAAGGGTGTAAAAATAAGGTTTAGGGAAAGAATGAGCAGAGGAAATTATTTAAGATTATGAAAAAGTATGTCCTTGGGAGACATCCATAAACCGAGGTTAAATAATGATCTATTTTTACTGTTTGTAGGTCTTGTCCGTTTTAAATACGCTTTATTTGTGGGTAGTCGGATGGAAAAAATGTAAATTTAGATAGCCTATGTTATATCAATTTTTGAAATATTTATTTGCACTTACTATTGACTCCTATTTTAGAGTCTTTAAGTTTACAGGGAAAGAAAATGTACCTAAAAGTGGGCCCATAATTTTTGTGGCTAATCATCCAAGTACCTTAATGGACCCCGTGGTAATTGCTACAATTTTGGATAAACCCATTCATTTTTTGGCCGCAGCTGAGTTTATGGGAAAAGGACTAGTAACCAAGTTTATGCAGCGATTCATTCATATGATTCCTGTTTTTAGACCAAATACATTGCCTCATGAAGCATCCAAAAATGCGGATGTTTTTTACAAATGTTTTGAGCATTTAGGTAAGGATGGTGCTATTTTGATTTTTCCAGAAGGTAGTTCCGTGACCGCTCCCAAATTACGCCCATTAAAAACGGGCTCGGTACGAATTGCATTAGGGGCAGAAGAAACTACCGGCAAAACGGTTAGTATTGTCCCCATAGGGTTAAATTATTCTAACCCGCATCAATTTAGATCGGAGTTGTATGTGAGTATAGGGAAACCAATAACGTCTAAAATGGAGGCACTTAAGGATGTTGAACCAGAGTCGTTGGCGAAGGTATTTACCGAATTGGTGCAGGATCGTTTACGTGAACTGGTTCATCACCTAGAGGACGAAAGATTACATGGGCTTTTTGGCAAGGTAAAGAGGGTTCTCGTTCATGAACTGCAATCTAAAAACAAACGTATTGCGAGCCTTCAAGAACAATTCGAGATTGGAATGCAAGTACAAGAGGGGATTACATATTATGCCAAACATGCACCTGGTTCGGTCGCTAAATTGAGTGAGAAACTGGATCATTACATAGAAAGAGTTGCGTTTTATGGAGTCACAGATGCATCCATTGCCAAAGGAAACCAGAGAGTTTCTTTGAGAGATTATTCTAAATTAATTGTAGGATTACCCGTTTTCTTTATCGGTTATTTTAGCAATATTTTACCATACTACTGTAATGAATGGATTACTAGAAAACTAAAACTGGATCATCAGTTTTTAGGTTCTGTAATTATGACCTTAGGACTCCTAATGTATTTGGTATGGTATCTAACTTTAGGGTTTTTGGTATTCATTATTACGGATCATTGGTGGTATGGACTGGTAACAGTTGCGGGGATGTTTCTTGCAGGGAAGTTTACTTTAAAGTACCTTAGTTTAAGCCAAAGTACCTACGAAACGGGTAATTGGAGACGTACGTTTAAGCGAGACCGGAATATATTTAAGGCATTAAAAATAGAACGAGAAAATATTATCTCGAATTTGAATAAATATCAGGCCGAGTTTGAACAATTGAAAAAGAGTTTTTAAGCCTAGATAGGTATTAAAAATCTCAGCCTATCGAAATAAATAAAGGGTTAATTCGTTTGTCGGTTTTATATACATTTGGCATCTTAAAATTAAGATCATAAAATCACATAAATGTCTGACAACAATTCAACGCAATCCAGCGATTTTTCTTCAGCAAGTTTACTGTTCTTTATATTAAAATGGCGAAAGCCAATTCTAGTTGTAACCATTGCAACGGCTATTATTTCTGCCGCTGTTTCATTTATGATTACGGAACGTTATTTATCTACAGCCATTTTCTTTCCGGCCAATAACTCATCCCTTTCCAAAGGTTTGATGACCGAAGATGCACAAGGGAAGAATGACCTTTCGAAATTTGGAGAGGAAGAACAGGCCGAGGCAATGCTTCAGATCTTGAATAGCGATAAAATTAGATGGCGTTTATGGAGTAAGTATCAAATGATGGATCATTATGATATTGATCCACTTGGTGCAAATCCACAAACGAAACTAGCCAATAAATGGGACGATAACGTGAGTTATAAACGGACAGAGTTCAACTCTATTCGAATTGATGTGTTGGATATAAGTCCAGATACCGCTGCCTTACTAGCCAATGAAATTGCAGCATTGGTGGATACCATGCGTAATGAGATGATTCGTTCAAGAGCACAAGCAGCTTACGAAATTATGGACGAAGAATACAGTAGTTTGGTTTCTTATATGACCGACCTAGATGATTCATTAACGGTATTAAGAAACAAGGGCGTTCAAGATTACGAAAAGCAAATTGAAATGATTACAGGGGTTTATTACCAGGCTATTGCGGATAATAATACCCGTGCAGTGAAACAATTGCAAATGGAATTGGATACCTTAGCTAAATATGGTTCTGCATCTAAGTCCATGACTGAAAACTTAGAGTTTTTACGGGAACGATTGGTATTGCAAAAAGGTAAATACGATGAGATTAGAGTAGATGCCACAAAAAATCTAACCTGGAAATTTGTGGTTAACGAAGCAGTTGCCGCTGAGAAAAAGGAATATCCAATACGTTGGTTAATTGTAGTGGTGTCTACAATGGCGTCCTTGTTATTATCGGTTTTATCCATTATTGCGGTGGAGAACTACAACAAATACATGACTCAGTTAAAGCAAGGTAAGAAATAATATATCTTGGAAAACCAACTGTCATATAAACAGTTTTACTTTGTTCTTGGAGCATTTGCCCTTTTGAATGGGATATTTCTATATGCAGAAATATTTTATTTTTTGGCCATTCCTGCGGCCTTGGCCATTGTGGGCCTAGCGCTTTTTAAATTAGACTGGCTTTTACTATTCATTATGTTCCTTGTTCCTTTGTCAATAACGGTGGAGGATGTAGGAGGGGGAATGGGCTTGACCCTGCCTACCGATCCGTTGCTTTTTGGTGCCATGGCGGTATTTATTCTTAAAAATTTATTTGAGGGTAATTACGATGGTAGGATTTTAAAGAATCCGATTACCCTTTCTGTTATTGCGATGTTGGTTTGGATGATGTTTAGCACCTTGTTTAGTCGGATGCCCGTAGTGTCTGTTAAGTTTTTTATGGCTAAACTATGGTTCATCATACCGTTCTTTTTTGGTGGGGTTCTGTTGTTCAAAAATCCCAAGAATATTATCCGGATCACCTGGTTGTTTGTCGTGCCTATGGCTGGTGTAATTATTTATACCATTTTTCGTCAATATGCTCGTGGGTTTGATATGCAATCAGCACATTGGGTAATGCAGCCCTTTTTTCCGGATCATACTTCCTATGGCGCAATGATGGCTTTTTTCATTCCTTCCATGTTCTCACATATCAATAAATTGAAGTGGGATATTAATACCCGAATTTTGGGTGGCGTATTATTAGCGATATTCTTTCTCGGTACCGTTTTGTCATTAACCCGTGCCGCTTGGGTAAGTTTGATAATTGTGCTAGGTTTCTACATTTTGTTAAAACTGAAAATTAGATGGTGGATTGTTGCCCTTTCAGGGGTTACAATGGTTACTTTGGTGTTGGTTTTTTGGGTGCCCTTGATGCATAAACTTGAGCAGAATAGGCAAGATTCGAGTGGTGATATCGCAGAGCACGTTGAGTCTATGAGTAATGTAGCTACGGATGCAAGTAATCTGGAACGTTTAAATAGGTGGAATGCCGCTTTTCGAATGTTTGATGAAAGCCCCGTGGTAGGAACAGGACCGGGAACGTATTCGTTTTTATATGCGCCCTATCAAACCAGTAATTCAATGACCTTGATATCCACAAATTTTGGGGATATGGGAAATGCACACTCCGAATATTTCGGCCCCTTGGCCGAACAAGGAGTACTCGGATTGGTCCTGTGGTTGTTGGTGGTGTTTTTCATTATGTATCGTGGAATTGTGACGTATTACCGATTAAACGATCCGACCAATAAAGCGTTGATTATGGGAGTGATCCTTGGGTTGACCACCTACTTGGTGCATGGTATTTTAAATAATTTTTTAGATACGGATAAGGCAGCTGTTCCCTTTTGGGCTTTTGTCGCTGTGATTGTAGCGATGGATGTCTATTACGAACGAGAAACCACTGAGCATAAGGAAGCATAGTTTATTTTTATTATTCAGATGATTAAACTACTTTCACGGTCTAACTAATTAACCATGAGACCTTATTCCGTTTGCTTTTATTTATTTATTTATTTATTTTTCTCCTGTTAGGTTCTTGTTGCTCTCAGAAGTATGATAACCCCCCACGTATTTGGTTAACCTATATCGGGTATCGTGAAATGCCAAAAGTGTATCAAATACGAACGCAAAAGAATAATTTGACTAAAGTGATAGATGTTGTGGAGCTAGAAAGTTTTGGGTATGGAGATCCACAACGAAATAATATGACGGTGGAGCCCATACTGCTAGAAGATTTTAGTTACATTTTAATGAGTTTTGATTCCACGCAACTCGATACTATTACTGGAATACGTGCCACTCGAAATAGGTGTGGCCGACTGGAAGAAATCTCGTATTATTGGAATGGTGATTATTCTACCGAGTCTTCTTTGCAAGTGGAACTGTAAGGAACTGGACTCTTAGATAACTTAGCCCAACCCACTTTCATGGTGAAATCAAAATTGAAGTTTTCTTTTAAATGAAAATTGGACTCCCAGGTTTGGGCTAGTTTTCTATTTGTTTTGGGTAAAACTAAAAGGATGACCATTTTATTCTTTTCTACCGTTTGTGTTGGATTGATGGCCCCCATTAATTCTCCTCGGATTTCAAATCCATAGTTAGTGGGAGATAGTTGTGGACTCTGAATTTGTGTGGACCCTACTTTGACTTGAATACCTTTTTCTGCAATATGAATGGTAAATGGGATTTTTCCCATTTCGATATCGAAGTCTTGATCCAAAAAATGACCAGAACCGGTCCATTTTCCAATAAGGTAAGGATGTGTGTTAATGACACTTTGATTGGATGTTTTTTTAGGAGTGCACCCTAATAAAATCCCCATAAGCATAAGTATGATTGTGTGTTTCATAACTAAGGTAGTTTGGATAGTTTAAATTAAGGATAAGAAGTAAGTGTTTTTACTAATGGTTTCCCATGAAAAATTGACGTGCTAACAAAGAGTAGATCTTAAATCAAATGAGTGCTTTTTTTTGTTATACTGAAGTAAGGGTAGTCCGAATTTTGACATTTGGGTTTTATTTCGTGGTTATAAGAATCCATGTTTTTAGTTCTAAGCGCTCCTCTTCTATTTATTAATTCATCTTCAAAAAGCGGGGTCTCGGCTATAGTTTTCTGGCTCAGTTTCTAGCCGTATGAGTATTTTTAGTGAATAATTAAAGTGGAAAAATGGAGTAGGAGAGAGAGCCGTAATGGATCAAGTAAGAAAGGGGGTGAATGGCTATGTAGATGCAGCTCACTTAATGCTTTTTATTTTATCCCTGAGAAATTCATTTGGGTTTACAAAGTTATTAAATCCTGCAAAGATTTCTTAAGGGTAGGGAAACTGAACTGAAACCCTCGGTCTTGAATCTTTTGAGATGAAACATGACTTCCCGTTAGGAAAATCTGGGCCATTTCACCAAACATAAATTTTAAAACAAAGGAAGGTACATGGGGTAGCCATACTTTTTTACCCAATGATTTTGCAATGGCTTTTGTAAAAGAGCTATTGGTTTGCCCTTCTGGGGCAACTGCGTTAAATGCACCCGTGATTTTTCGATTCTCCATTGCGTGTAAATAGATCTCACATAAATCTTGAATATGAATCCAAGGCATCCATTGTTTGCCTGTTCCTAATGGGCTACCCGCACCCAGTTTTACAGGTAGCGTCATTTTACCTAAAGCTCCGTCTTTTGCGGTTAATACTATTCCGGTTCTTATTTGTACAGTTCTTATTCTTGGGTCATAAACGTTAGAGGCTGCTTTTTCCCATTCAGAACATGTTTTACCCAGGAAATCTTCAGAGGCTTTATGCGATTCTTTGAAAATATCCTTGGAAGTAACCATTCCGTAATACCCTACTGCAGAAGCGGAAATAAATGCTTCGGGACTCAGGTTTAATTCCTTGATTTTTTGGTGAAGAAAATCAGACGATTTTATTCTCGAGTCTTGAATGAGTTGTTTACGTTCCGGTGACCAACGTTGCCCCGCAATATTGGCACCTGCTAAATGAATGATGAAATCGCTTGTTTTTAAAGCAATTTCATCTATTTCTTGGTTTTTCCAGTTCCAGTAAAATACCGGGAATTCAGATTTATTGTAACGGACTTGACTCAGTATAGCGACATCATATCCGGCATTTTTTAAATGCTTACACAAATGTTTGCCAATTAATCCTGTTCCTCCAGTAACCAGAACGGTAGCCATATTCTATTTATTTAGATCAATTTTGGGTAAGCCTTTTCCTTCGGCTTGATCCTCATCAATGACACCTAAAGTTTTACCCATGTATTTTCCAAAATCACGCATGTCGTGCGCTTCTTCCGTTAAACCTGTTGCTTTTTCAAAGGTGTCGGCCATGGTCATGATGTTTTGGAAGGTGAACATTTTCATTTCATCCACGGTGAAATCTTTCGTCCACAAATCAATAGTCATGGCATTCTTTTTATCTGGATCCCATACAGATAAAAATGATGCTGTTACTTTTCCTTTTTGATCCCCATCGGTTGCCGACCATTCTATTTGCTCAGGAATGTGGTTTTCATCTAATGAGATCTCAATTTTTACTTCTGATTTTTCCATGTGATAATTCTATCTTGGTTTGTATTTTGAATCACGCAAAATGGTTTGTGCGTCTTCGTTTTGCATTAATTGTTTTAATGTAATATCTGGATTTTCATCCATGTACTTTCGTACAATTTGCCATCCTACCCAATAGCCAATTTGTGCGGGTGATTCTCTAGGAAACCCAGTCGAAAAAGGGCCTGGCCCAGTTAACGAACGGATGACATGAAGATCGGTACTGTAAAATGCTTCTTCTTCAATGAGCTTCGCCCAAACAGAAGGTTCATTTTCTTTACACCAGGTAATTTGATCTTCCAAAAATCCTATTTTAAAATGATCTGGTGCAAAAGGAAACATGGCATCCATGGCATAGATGGATTTTCCGTAATGTACAATTTGAGATAGGACATCGTCTTTTTTGTTTTTGGGTTCAAATTCACTCAACAACCAGCCTCTCATCATATCGTACACCATGTATTCTGAAGTACATTTATTACTGAGGTAGCCAGGTAATTGCGCTAAAGTGTAAATACTATTAGAATCGCCCATATACATGTCTAAGCCCACTGCTAGAACAGAATCAGTAACCACAATGTTCCTATTTAAGCCCGCTACCATACTGATCACTACTGGAGGTTTACGATTCGGGAAGTAGTAATGGTAATACTTAAATGCAGTCTCCATTTCTATCCGATAAGGTTCAACATCGGTGTAAATACTATCCACTTCTTTAAATAATTGATGTACATTTTTGTCCGTCAAAAAGCCCATGACCTTTCGTTCGTAATTGGGTGCTTTAACATCTCCAAAATTCATTACTCGTCCGTTATAAAAACGGTAAAAACTACCATAAACAGATAGTAATGAATCATTGTAGTGGTCAAAACTTGACTTGGTAGCTAGTCCAGTAAGGTCATGCTCAAATCGTAGCCATTTCATTTCTAGGTTTTGATTGGATATATCTACCTCGAATTTATTGGTGTTGCAAGAACTTAAACCTAAAATTAGACCCAAAAAAGTATGGAAAATGATTGCTGTTTTTTTGTTCATCAGTTTGAATATATTCTACTTTTACCCGTTAATTTGCAAAGCTATAAAACAGAACAAAGTAACGTTATGCACAGAATTAAATTTTATGTTATAGGCTTATTATTTTTAGGCTTACAAACCAGGGGGAATGCTCAAGATGATCGAAAGGTAAATTTGGGTTTTACCGTATCTCCGTCACTTTCTTGGTTGGAAACAACAAATGCCGGTTATGAACAGGATGGAAATTCTGCAGGAATTAAATATGGTTTGCTAATGGACTTTCGTTTGTTTGGAGTGGAAAACTATGCTCTGGCTACGGGATTTACTATGAATCATATTTCAGGTAAACTAAAAGAAGCTTCTTATTTTTCCAATTCTACTGGAATAGTTGTCCCTGCGGTGCGTAGTTCTAAATACAAAATGACTTATATTGATATGCCTTTGGCTATTCGTTTACGTACCAATGAAATTGGCTACACTATTTTTTATGGAGTTTTTGGAACGGAGCTGGGTTTTAACATCAATACTAAAAAGGAATATACGGACACTTATTCCACAGGTGAAACGGAAAATCGGACGGACGATGTTTCTGCCGATGTGAACTTATTTAGAAGTTCATTGGTTTTTGGAGCCGGGGTGCAGCGTCATATATCTGGTAATTCTTATTACCGTATTGGAATTACTTATCATAACGGCTTAACCAATGTTTTAAAGGGTGATGCCTATAAAGTGGATGGTAATAATCAAACACTAATTGTGGATAATGAACCGCAATATGATCGTGGGTTAACCACCAAATTGAAGTTGTTAGAATTGAATTTAGCTATTATTTTTTAAGAAATGAAACATTTAGCTATACAGAGTCATATCGTTAATTGGTTAACGGATTACGTAAAGAATACAGGTGCTAACGGTTTTGTAGTGGGGGTGTCTGGAGGAATAGATAGCGCATTGACCAGTACTTTGTGTGCCCTTACGGGATTTAAAACTCTTTTGGTAGAAATGCCAATTCATCAAGCAAACGATCAGGTGGCTCGAGGTAAGGAACATATAGATTATTTGACGGGTAAATTTGAGAATTGTGCCCCAATGGTCATTGACTTAACGCCAACTTATGACCAATTCCTGAATGAAATTTCCAAGAAATCGGATATGGAAAAGTCGGAAGAGATTAAAAACTTGACTTTGGGAAATACCCGTGCGCGTTTACGTATGACCACTTTGTATGCGCTAGCTGGAATCGAAGGGTTGTTGGTAGCCGGAACAGGGAATAAAGTCGAAGATTTCGGAGTGGGTTTCTATACCAAATATGGGGATGGGGGTGTGGATATTTCACCCATTGCGGATTTGTATAAAACCCAAGTGTTTGGGCTGTCCAAGTTTTTAGGCGTCAACCAAAATATTTTGATAGCTCCTCCTACAGATGGATTATGGGATGATGGGCGTACGGATGAAGATCAAATTGGGGCTACCTATGCGGAGTTGGAATTAGCGATGGAGTTGCAAGAACGATTTGGAAATTCTGTTCCTAATGAGGCTTTTGTAAATAAGAGAGCTAAAGAGGTCTGGGATATTTATTTGAACAGGTGGAAAGCGAATCAACATAAGATGAATCCCATTCCGGTTTGTTTTATTCCAAAAGAGTTTAAGGCATAGATTAGATTAATTCCAAATGAAAACAGCGTTTACCCGTAAAATTTTCATGGTGCGTCCCGCTAATTTTGGGTGTAACCCGGAAACAGCTGAGACCAATAGTTTTCAATCTACCATTTCCAATAATACCTCGCTAGAAATTGCTCAGATAGCAAGATCTGAATTTGATGTTGCCGTGGCCAAAATGAGGTGTCATGGTATAGAGGTTGTTGTTTATCAAGATTCAAAAAAGCCGATAAAACCAGATGCGGTTTTTCCAAATAATTGGATTTCTACCCATCCTTCAGGACACGTATTTATATATCCTATGTTGACTCCTAACCGGCAGCTGGAGGTGAGGTTGGATATTGTTGAAAATCTTGGCGGAAATTCAGTCCATGATTTCCGGAAGGCTAGTGACTTAATTTTAGAAGGTACAGGAAGTGTGGTCATCGATCATGAAGCCAAACTTATTTATTTCTGTGATTCCGATCGAACCGATGCTCGATTGGTGACAGCGTTGGCGGAGAAATTGAATTTTTCTGTTTGCGGGTTTAAATCCGTGGATCATAAAGGAATACCTATTTACCATACCAATGTGGTCATGTTTGTAATGAATAAATTTGTGGTGATTGGTTTAGAAACTATTGGGGATGAAATAGAGCGAAAAAGGGTGGTAGAGGCCATCGTGAATTCCGGGAAAAAGGTGTTGGAATTATCGTATGACCAAATCACCCAGTTTGCAGGTAATATGGTGCAATTAAGAACGGCTAGTAATTCGTTGATGTTGGTCTGTTCTGAAACGGCTTGGGCAGCGCTTGAGGCGAATCAGAAAAAGGAAATAAAAAAGGTGTCGGAGGTGCTGTCAATTTCAATCCCTACCATTGAATTGTATGGGGGAGGTAGTGCCAGATGCATGATTGCCGAAAATTATATTTAGCGTAAATTGCACTTCGAAATTAAAAAAACGATATGAACAGTTCAAAACGAATACTATACTTGGTAGGATTCTTATTTGCCACGGTAACGGGTTATGCTCAAGAAAAAAGAGCTTTATCGCCAGATGACTTAGAAGATTGGAAAACACTAAGTGAAGCCCGAATATCTAATGATGGGAATTGGGTATCGTATACCGTAAAGCCAAATGTGGGTGATGGTATATTACATGTGAAGAATCCTGACTCTGGAATAGAAAAGCAATTTGAACGGGGGTATAAAGCCAAGTTTTCTGCGCAAAGTAATTACGTGGTTTTTCTGATAAAGCCGCAATTGGATTCCTTACGAAAACTCCGTTTAGATGAAGTTTCTAAATCTAAGTGGCCCAAAGATACCTTGGCTATTTATGTGTTTGATCAAGATACTGTACTCAAGTTTGGTGGGGTTAAATCACACAAGCTTGCAAATGAGGGACGTGATTTGCTCGCTTTTATGTACGAGAAACCTAAAAAGGAAAAAACGGCTGCTTCCAAGAAAAAGAAAAAGAAGAAGAAATCGAAAAAAGGGGAAGAACCGAAAAGTGGAAAAGATCCTATAAAAAGGAAAACGAGTGATCTGGTGTTGTTTGACCCCATTTCCGCTAAGGAAATCATTGTGAAGAATGTTCAAGAGTATTCCGTTTCTCGCTATGGAAATAGTTTGGCTTATATACGTGCCTTTGGGGATACAATTGATAGTGTGGGCGTGTATTGGCAAAGTAATATGACGCAAAGAATTGATACTTCGTACTACGGTTTAGGAACCGCCAAAAAGCCAACGTTTAATACAGCAGGAAGTGAAATGGTATGGATCGTTTCGGCAGATACAGGGGATGCAAAAGCGTATGCATTGTATGCGACAAGAGGGAATCATGGTACTCGAATAATTGTGGATACCAACGACCAATTTTTGCCAACAGGTCATACGGTGAGTGAAAATGGGAGGATTTACTTCTCTAAAGATGGTGGAAAGATATTTTTTGGAACGGCAGAAAGACCGGTCGAAGAACCGAAAGATTCGATTCCAGTGAATGAAAAATCAACATTGGATGTGTGGTCTTGGACAGATTTAAGAGTACAACCAATGCAGTTGTTGCAACGGAAACGCGATGAAAAGAAAACGTATTTGGCGGTGTTCAATAGCAACTCGCAAAAAGTGGTGCCTTTAGAGAATGACTCTACGGGATATGTTAAGTTGCTAAAAGAAGGTAATGGTGATTACTTGATTCTAACAGAATCTAAAAAGTATGACATCAGTTCCAGTTGGACCTACCCCTTTTTATCAGATTACTATCAAGTGAATCTAAAAACTGGAGAACGGGAGTTAATTGCAGAGGCTTTGGGATATAATACTTCTGTTTCACCTTCAGGAAGATTTTTCCTGTATTTTGATGGAGATGAATCTGTTTGGTATTGTAAAGATTTAGAATCCAAAAAAACAACTGAAATCTCCAATTGGTTAGTCAATAATGGACAGATTTTGGCCAATCAGGAATCTGAAATTCCAGCCAAACCATTTGCCTATGGTACGGTGGGATGGGTTGAAAAAGAAGATTGGGTTCTGATAAATACAAAATTTGACGTGTGGATGGTGGACCCAACTGGGGTAAAACTACCCGTGTCATTAACTCAAGGAAAAGCGGATAAAGAAAAATGGAAAGTGAGAGTTCGCCTTTTTGACCGCGATCTGGATTATGTAAATGTAGATTCTGTTTTAATGCTGTCTATACAGAATACCATTAATAATGAGGCAGGATTGTATTTAAGGCCTGCCAGAGAGGGGGCTTTGTCTGAGTTGACCTTTGGGAAACAATCCATTTATCAATTAAGTAAAGCGAAAGATGTGGATCGGTTTATCTACCGTTTGGCAAATTTCAATACGTATCCGGATGTGGTATATACCGCTGTAGTGGATGATAGTTCTATAGTAAGCCAGTTTAAGAATAGCACGAAAGTTTCGGATGCTTTACCTGAGCAAAGAGAGGTGCTTTGGGGCTCGGTAACCAAACATTTTTGGAAGGATGAAAAGGGTGTGGATCAAAAGGGGCTTTTATATTATCCTGAAAATTTTGATTCTACTCGTCAGTATCCGGTAATGATTTATTTCTACGAAAAATATTTTAGTTCTGAATATACGTATAAATCCTTTCGTCCTTCGCATTCAACAGTAGCTATCCCTTTGTATACCAGTAACGATTATATGGTTTTGGTTCCAGATATTCATTATGCAACCGGACATCCTGGGAAAGATGGATTAAATGCGGTGGTGAGTGGCGCAAATTCACTCAAAGAGCTAGCCTATATAGATGGTTCGAAAATGGCCATTCAAGGGCAGAGTTGGGGAGGGTATCAAGTGGCCTATATTGTGACGCAAACCGATATGTTTGCGGCTGCTATGGCCGGTGCTCCGGTAAGTAATATGACTTCTGCTTATGGCGGGATTCGTTGGGGTTCGGGTATGAGTAGAGCATTTCAATACGAAAAAACGCAAAGTAGAATTGGGCAAAATTTATGGGATGGTTTTGACTTGTATATAGAGAACTCTCCATTATTTCATTTACCTAAAGTAGCTACTCCATTATTAATTATGCATAATGATAATGATGGTGCGGTACCCTATTATCAAGGTATTGAGATGTTTATGGGGATGCGAAGATTACAGAAGCCAGCTTGGTTATTGGTGTATAATAATGAGCAACATAACTTGCGTAAAATGCCAAATCGATTAGACTTGAGTCGTAGAATGTTTCAGTTCTTTAATCATTATTTAAAAGGGGAGCCCGTTCCTAAATGGATGCGTGTTGGTGTGCCTGCCGTTGATAAGGGAAAGGATTACGGTTTTGATTTGAAATAAACGAGTATAAAAAAGGGACGATGATTAAAAATATGTTTGATAGAAAGGAGGCTGATTATTTGTTGGCAAGGCTAGATAAACTCTTTGCCGAATCCAGGCCAGAGTGGGGGAAGATGGATGCTGCCCAAATGTTGGCACATCTGAATGTGCAATTTGAAATGGTGTATTCAGATGTGCATCCTAAAGCCACTGGGGTGAAAAAGTTTTTATTGAAGCTTTTTGTAAAAAATGGAGTGGTTAACGAAAAACCATATCCGAAAAATAGTAGAACTGCACCGGCTTTTATTCAAATTTCGAATAAAAATTTCGAGAAGGAGAAGGAGCGTTTGGTGGACTTTATTAATAAAACCCAAAAGTTGGGAGAAAGTTCTTTTGAGGGAAGGGAGTCCAATAGCTTCGGTGTTCTAACGGTAAAAGAATGGAATAATTCTTTTGTGAAACATATGGATCACCATTTTATTCAATTTGGGGTTTAGGTACAGACACGATAAATAATGGTAGAACCGTATTTTGGAATGGGTAATTCTAAAATACGGTATTTATAACGGTAAGACATTTATTACAACTGTTTTAACGCATGGTTAGATTTCCGGATGTTACGGTTCCCTAAAGTTTTAATTCCAGTTAGAGTCTAGGTGTTAACTTCTAATGGCTTCTACAGGGTCTTTTTTAGCGGCTTGCCAAGCGGGAACTAAACCCGCAATAATTCCAATAATAACGGAAATAGAGATTCCAATTGTAATATTTTGCAGGGTTAAAACAATCTCGTAATCGGTAGTCATTGTGGTAATAAAGGTGAGAATGGCAATAAGTAATAATCCGATTAATCCACCAATGAGTGAGAGAATGACAGATTCACTTAGGAATTGAAATAGAATGAATCCATTCTTGGCTCCCAAAGCTTTTTGAATTCCAATTATTTTGGTCCGTTCCTTAACAGATACAAACATGATGTTTGCAATGCTTACGGCACCGACAATAATTGAAAATCCACCAATTACAGATCCCAGAATATGAATGAATCCAAAAAAACCGTCAAACCCTTCGGAGATGATGCTGATCTCATTTAACGCAAAATCATTTTTCTCAATCGGTTTTAGTCTGCGTTGTGCTCGCAAAATACCCGTTAGCTCATCGATTAATAGGGCATTCTCCACCCCCTCTTTCGCTTTCACATAGATGGTTGGATCCACCCGGCTCGAGCGAACATTCACCATGGTTTTTGCGTAATTCAAATTGAGGATCACATAAGGGTCTAAAGAAAAACCGATCATGCTTTCCCCTTCCCGTTTAAAAACACCAATGACACGTACTTTTTTCCCTCCAATTTTTATGACCCGGCCTACCGGATCCGTATACCCAAAAAGGTCGAACGCTATTTGATTGCCAATTACGCAAACGTTGGTTCCATTTAAAATTTCTTTCTCGGAAAAATAGCGCCCTTTTTCAACTTCAAAATTTCGTACATGGTCGTACCCTTTAGAGGCTCCAACAATAATGGTTTGCTCCACACTGTTGGATTTAAACTTAACCGTTTTAGCAAAATTGCAGGTGAATGCACTTCCTTCCGCATGTTCGGATTGTTCGGAAATAGCTATTTGTTCCGAAGGTTGTGGATAAGGTCTGGACATATAGTCCCACCAATTATAAGCTCCACCAAATTGCCAGGGCCATTTTTGGACAAAAATGACATTGTTACCCAAATCTTCTACACTACTTCTTATTTTAGATTCTAAAGAATCCACTAGGGTGAAAACGGTGATAATGGAAAAGATGCCGATCGTAATTCCAAGTAACGAAAGAATAGTTCGTAATTTGTTTGTGGTTAACGCAGTAACCGAAAATGCAATACTCTCTTTGAATAACTTTAGGTAAATTTTCATTGGTATGCACAAAAGTAATTCAAGGGTTCTTTGGGTTCCGACCGTTTGTAAATGGATAAGCACCTTTGTCACAAATATTTTTCATAAAAAGATGTTCAAAACACGTTGAAAAACGCATTTTATTCGGACTTTTGTGTATTGCCTTTCGAGAGGTAATTCGTTAAAATTGCTAATACTTCAAAAACTAGTTAGAGGGATGTCAGTAAAAATCAAAACGGCTTTAATATCAGTGTTTTACAAGGATGGTTTAGAGCCTATCGTTAAGAAACTTCATGCGCAAGGAGTTCAAATTATTTCAACAGGTGGTACCCAAGCTTTTGTAGAAGGTTTTGGAATTCCAGTTATTCCAGCTGAAAACTTAACTGGATACCCTTCTATTTTGGGTGGAAGAGTGAAAACTCTACACCCGGCCATTTTTGGAGGTATTTTATCTCGAAGAGAATTAGACAGTGATAAGGAGCAGTTGGATGAATTCAAAATTCCGGAAATTGATATGGTTATTGTGGATTTATATCCGTTTGAAGAAACCGTGGATTCTGGAGCAGACGAACAAGATATTATTGAGAAAATTGATATCGGTGGAATTTCTTTAATTAGAGCAGCGGCCAAAAATTTTAAGGATGTACTAATCGTTTCTACCCGTAATCAATACCAGGATGTATTGAACGTGATTTCGGAAAACGATGGCGTAACCGAATTAGCGACTAGAAAACGTTACGCGGGTGAAGCATTTGCCGTGTCATCGCATTACGATACGCATATTCATCATTATTTCAATCCAACACCAAGTGCATTAAAGATTAGTGAAAACAATCAAAGTGTATTGCGTTATGGTGAGAACCCGCATCAAAAAGGATATTTCTATGGGAAAATAGAAGAGCTTTTTGAAAAGAAAAACGGAAAAGAACTAAGTTATAATAACTTATTGGATGTGGATGCTGCTGTTGCCTTAATTGCTGATTATAAAGAGTGTACCTTTGTGGTGATGAAGCACAATAATGCATGTGGTTTAGCATCTAGAGAAACGGTTTGCAATGCATTTAAAGGTGCCTTAGCAGGTGATCCAACTTCTGCTTTTGGTGGGGTTTTAATTGCTAATAGAGAGATTGATCTAGCTACCGCTACAGAAATCGATAAAATATTTTATGAAGTGGTGATAGCCCCTTCTTTTAGCGAGGAAGCTTTGGCTTTATTATCGGCTAAGAAAAATAGAATCGTATTGGTCCAAAAAGAGGTGGAAGTAGCCACTCAAATGGTACGTACAGCATTGAACGGTTATTTGGTTCAAGATAGAGACGTAAGCACTCAGGTGGCTGCTGATTTAAAAGTAGTGACAAAGATTACCCCTACTGCAGATGAGGTGGCCGATTTGTTGTTTGCTAACAAGTTGGTAAAACATACCAAGTCCAATACCATCATTTTGGTGAAAAATGGTCAGTTATTGGCGAGTGGTACCGGGCAAACTTCTCGTGTGGATGCCTTGAAACAAGCAATTGCTAAAGCGCAGTCATTTGATTTTGATTTAACCGGTGCTGTTTTGGCATCGGATGCATTTTTTCCATTTGCGGATTGTGTAGAAATCGCAGATAAGGCAGGAATTCATGCGGTAATTCAACCAGGTGGTTCTATTAAAGATCAATTGTCGGTGGACTATTGTGATGCGAATGATATGGCTATGGTGATGACAGGTGTTCGTCACTTTAAACATTAATAAATTAGCGCTTAAGTGCGTAAAAAAGAGGGATTAATAGATGGGGTTATTTGATTTTTTTACACAGGAGATTGCGATCGATTTAGGTACGGCAAACACGTTGATTATTTATAAAGATAAAGTGGTTGTGGATGAACCCTCTATAGTGGCTCTAGATCGTGCTACCGGTAGAGTTTTGGCCGTAGGTAAACAAGCGCAACAAATGCATGGCAAAACGCATGAGAATATCAAAACCATTCGTCCGTTGAAGGATGGGGTTATTGCGGATTTCCACGCTGCAGAGCATATGATCCGTGGGATGATCAAAATGATCCCTAATAAAAACCGTTTGTTTACGCCATCTCTAAAAATGGTTATCTGTATCCCATCAGGTATCACAGAGGTTGAAAAACGTGCGGTACGTGATAGTGCAGAACATGCAGGCGCAAAAGATGTGTATTTAATTCATGAACCTATGGCGGCCGCAATTGGTATTGGTATCGATGTGGAAGAGCCAATGGGTAATATGGTTATTGATATTGGTGGTGGTACTTCGGAAATTGCCGTAATCGCTTTAGGAGGTATCGTTTGTGATAAGTCTATTCGTGTAGCTGGAGATGAGTTTACCAGCGATATTGAAGACTATATGCGAAGACAACATAATATATTAATTGGTGATCGTACAGCGGAGCAAATTAAAATTGCAGTGGGTGCAGCTACCATGGAGTTGGATAGTCCTCCAGAAGATTACGCGGTTCATGGTCGAGATTTGATGACCGGTATTCCAAAAGAAATCAAGGTGACTTACCTAGAAATTGCGCAAGCTTTAGATAAATCAATATCTAAAATCGAAGAAGCCATTTTGAGTGCGTTGGAAATGACTCCACCCGAGTTGTCCGCGGATATCTATAAAACAGGTATTTATTTAGCCGGTGGAGGGGCTATGCTTCGTGGACTGGATAAGCGGATTGAGCAAAAAACTAAATTGCCAATCCATATTGCCGATGATCCGTTAAGAGCGGTAGCTAGAGGTACTGGGATCGCTCTTAAGAAAGCAGATACCCTAACATTCTTAATTAGATAGTTTTATAACATATAAGCTGGGTTCCGCGATATGCGAAAACTGATTCAAGTTATTCTGACTCATTATGTATTTGGTCTGTTTCTGATATTGGAACTGATTGGGTTTTTAATGTTGGTACGTTTCAATACCTACCATCAAATCTCCTATTTATCGTGGTTGAACGAAGTAACGGGTGGATGGAATACTCGTGTAAGTAACTTAACACAACATTTTGATTTAGTGGGTGATAATGCCGTTTTGGCAGAAGAAAATGCACAATTACGGGAGAAATTAGCCATTTCGTATTTAAATGTATCCAATCAATTTAACCCTTGGATAGACACCATTTATCACCAAAGTTTTTTGTACCGAGAAGCCCAAGTAATCAATAACCAATTGAATCAACAAGATAATTTCTTGATGATTAATAAAGGGTCTATTTCAGGGATTAAAACCGGAATGGGCGTGATTAATTCCAATGGGATTGTGGGGGTTGTTACTGATGTGTCGGAACACTATGCAGTGGTCATGTCGGTTTTGAACTCTAAGTTTAGGTTGGGTGTACGGTTAAGAAATCAAGAATATTTCGGTTTGTTAAATTGGAATGGTAAAGATTTGAACCATGGGACCTTAGTAAACATTCAAAGGTTTGTTACGGTACGGAAATCCGATTCAGTAGAAACCTTAGGAGCTTCAGGAATTTTCCCTGTAGGATTGCATGTAGGTAAAGTAGATTCCATATTAGCATTGGAAGAATCAAATACTTGGGAAATTCAAATCGCATTATCCGCTAATTTGCAACAAACCAAACATGTGTATGTCATGGAAAATATTTTTAAAGAAGAAATTATTGAATTAGAGGAGGCTACGAAATGACACAGTCAGTTGTAATCAGTAGTTTGCGTTGGGTGATGCTTATGGCACTACAAATAGTAGTCCTTAATAATATTTATTTGGGAGGCGTTTTTAACCCCTGGGTATATGTACTCATTATTTTGAGTTTACCCATTGAATTTTCCCCTTTAGCCGTTTTACTTACGGGTTTCTTTACGGGATTTACTTTAGATCTATTTACGCATACTATTGGAATGCACACCATGTCTTTGACCCTACTTGCTTTTTTACGACCAAAAATACTGGCTTTAATAACCCCCAGAGATGGGTTCGATTTTGGATCCTCCGTCAATGTAAGAGATTTAGGATGGCGTAAGTATGCAGTTTATGCGTTGTTGTTGATCTTTTCACATCATTTAGTGTTGTTTTCATTGGAAGCATTTTCCTCGGGGCTTTTTTGGTTAGCGGTACAAAAAACCTTTTTGAATACACTTCTTACTTTCGTTTTGATTTTGATCATTCAATCGTTTACCGCAATAAAGGAGAAGGCGTAAATGGATAAGTTTGAGAATCGGAAATTTGTAATCTATGGAATTATGGTCCTTATTGGACTCATTTTTATTGGGCGCTTGTTTTATATTCAAGTTATTGATGACTCGTATAAACTTTCGGCCGAAAATCAAGCATTAGTTCATACAACATTGTATCCATCTCGTGGTGTTATTTACGACCGTAATGGTGAAGTAATTGTTTACAATCAGGCGTCTTACGATTTAATGGTAATTCCCAAACAAGTGGATAAGGATCTCGATACGCTTAAGTTTTGTGGTGTTTTAGGGATTTCAAAAGACGACTTCATAAAAAAAATGGAAAAGTGTAGAAGGTATTCTCGTTACCGAGCGTCTGCCTTTGAAAAACAAATTACAGATGAAAATTGGGTAAGTATTTCGGGAAAACTATTTCAGTATCCTGGTTTTTTTGGACAAAAAAGAACACTTCGTAAATATGCGCTTCCTGTGGCGGCCCAAGTATTGGGGTTTGTGGGGGAGGCGAGTAGAGATAATATCAATAAAGATGCCTTTTACCGTCCTGGAGATTATTTAGGAATTAGCGGTTTGGAAACTTGGTATGAAAAAAATTTACGGGGTAAACGTGGGGTGAAAGTCTACAAAAGGGATGTTCATAACCGAATTATGGGTAGTTATCGAGAAGGTAAATTAGATACCCTTCCAGTCGCTGGAGAAAACTTGGTATCCACACTAGATTTGTATTTGCAAGAATATGGGGAGAAGTTGATGGCCAATAAACGAGGATCTATTGTTGCCATTGAACCGGAATCGGGGGAGATTTTAGCATTGGTATCCTCCCCCAATTATGATCCAAATATGCTAGTGGGTAGAGCTCGAAGCAAAAATTATTCAGCTCTTGCTTCCAATGATTCCTTGAATCCATTATTTAATAGAGCCATCAATGCAGTATATCGCCCAGGATCCATTTTTAAGTTGGTTCAGGGGCTAATTGGGTTACAAACCCATGTAATCAATCTGAATACTCGGATTCTATGTAAACGATCCATTATTAAGTGTCACGGTACACATACCAATGATAATTTATTTGGAGCCATTCAACATTCCTGTAACCCTTACTTTAGAGAGGTGTACCGAAGATTAATTCAAGGTGGCGAGTTTTCTAATATTTATGATGATTCGAGATATGGACTTGGTGTTTGGCGAGATTATGTAACCAGTTTCGGATTGGGGGTTCGATTACCTACCGATATTTCGGGGGTAAGTAAGGGATTTGTACCGGATGTCGCATTTTACAACAAATGGTATGGGGATGGAGGTTGGGCTTTCAGTACCATCTATTCCAATAGTATTGGGGAAGGAGAAATGGGCGTGACACCACTTCAAATGGCTAATTTGGCGGCTATTTTGGGAAATAGAGGGTATTATTACACCCCTCATTTTATTAAATCAATTGGAGATAAAGGCCCCCGAGAAGAGTATCTAAAGAGGAATTATACCCACATTGATAGTAGTTACTTTTATGTCGTAATAGATGCCTTGGCTGCCGTAGTAAATGAAACAGGAGGAACTGCTAGACGGGCTAGAATGGATAGCATTATAATTTGTGGAAAAACCGGTACCGTTCAAAACCCGACCACCCCAGATCATTCGGTTTTCATGGCTTTTGCCCCTAAGGATAACCCGAAAATTGCCATTGCCGTATATGTAGAAGAAGCTGGGTTTGGCGGAACATGGGCAGCCCCTATTTCTAGTTTAATGATTGAAAAGTATTTGACAGGTGAAATCAAGCGACCTGCAAAAGAACAACGAATATTAGATGCTAACTTTTTAATACCGGTAAAAAAATCGAATGAGTCGCATTAAAAAAAGCATATTCACAAATGTGGACTGGCCGGTAGTGGGGATGTACTTGCTCTTGGTGTTAATGGGGTGGTTAAACATTTATGCTACCCTATACAACGAAGATCATACCAGCCTTTTTGATTTCTCACAGCGGCATGGAAAACAACTTATGTGGATTGGTATATCCATTGTAGTGGCCTTGGTCATTGCACTGGTCGATTCTCGGTTGTTTGAAACCTTTGCCTACGTGTTTTATGGAATTGGGATGTTTTTTCTGATCGCTGTTTTGGTAGGTGGAAATGAAATAAAGGGAGCCCGATCCTGGTTTGTTATTGGTGGGGTGAGTTTTCAACCTTCCGAAACGGCTAAGTATGTGACGGCATTGGCAGTGGCTTATTATTTAAGTAGGCCAGGGGTGAAAATCGGGAATATCAAACCGAAGTTAATTATGTTTTTGATGATTGCCTTACCCGGAATTCTCATCGCCTTACAACCAGATCCAGGTTCTACATTGGTTTATTTAGCATTTATTTTTGTGCTGTATAGAGAAGGAATGTCGGGAAATATTATGATTGTTGGACTGGTGATGGTGATGTTGTTTATCGTAACCCTTTTTGCGAAACAATCCTCTGTAATGATGCCATTTGTGGATGTTGAAATGAATGGAAAGTACGTGTTAATTTCCTTTTTGGTGCTAATCACGGGTGGATTGTATCTGCTATTGAAAAATTTGAACAAGAATATTTGGAAGGCTTTTGCGGTGGGTTTGCTTATCATGGTAGGTACGGTTCTAAGTGTGGATTATGTGTTCGATAATATTTTTAAGGATAGGCATCGGAATAGGGTGAATGAATTGGTGGGAATTATATCGGATCCTAGAGGTACGGGATATAACCAACACCAATCAAAAATTGCCATTGGTTCGGGCGGTTTCTGGGGAAAGGGATATTTGGATGGAACTCAAACAAAATACAATTTTGTACCAGAGCAAAGCACCGATTTTATTTATTGTACCGTAGGTGAAGAATGGGGGTTTATAGGAAGTTCATTTGTGATTATTACTTTTCTTACGCTTATTGGCCGACTCATTTTTTTAGCGGAAAGGCAACGATCCAAGTTTTCTAGGGTATATGGGTATTCGGTGGCATCCATCCTATTTGTTCATTTCATGATCAATATTGGGATGACCATTGGCTTGGCTCCTGTAATAGGAATTCCCTTACCGTTTTTTAGTTATGGTGGAACCTCATTATTATCCTTTTCCATATTGCTTTTTACATTCGTAAAGTTGGACTCGGATCGTAAACACCTATTGAGCTAGGTTGCCAAGGGGTATAGGTGAGCTGTAGTAGACGAAAAATGCCGATTGAAGTTCATCAACCGGCATCTCTTAATTGTGTTTTGTTACGCTTATTTACACATGTTCTTTGCGAAATCATACACTAAACGAACACCCGTTCCTGTTCCACCTTGCGCTTTATACGCTTCTGGTTTTTCAAGGAAAGCAGGACCCGCGATATCTAAATGGATCCAAGGATAATCTGTAAAATGTTTCAAGAATGTACCTGCGGTAACAACTCCTCCAACGGGACCACCTAGGTTGGTCATATCGGCAATGTTAGAATCTAATTGTGTTTTGTACTCGCTCCACATTGGAAGTTCCAAGATACGCTCGTAAACACGCTCGCCACTTGCTTTTAATTGGTTTTTTAGATCCTCTGAAGCAGTGGCAACCGATGCAATTCCATGAGATCCGGTAATGGCATGTGCCGCTCCGGTTAAAGTCGCCATGTCAATACATAACATAGGATCGTATTGTTTCGCAAATACCAACGCATCCGATAAAATTAAACGGCCTTCGGCATCCGTGTTTTTCACCTCTACTGTCGTGCCGTCACTAATGGTAATAACATCATCCGCAACTAGGGCATTTTTTCCAATTCTGTTATCGGTAGATGGAACTAAAGCGATCGTATAAACAGGTAGGTTGTTTTTTGCAATGGCGTAAATCGCTCCCGCAACACCGGCAGAACCACCCATATCACTTTTCATATCGCCCATGTGAGCACCTGGTTTTAGGTTGTTTCCTCCCGTATCGTAAACGACCCCTTTTCCTACTAGAACTAATGGTTTGTCATTTACTGCATTTTCTGGCTTGTAGGTCATGATCGAGAATGTAGGGTCGTCTATACTTCCAAGGTTGACTCCTAAAAGCCCACCCATTTGGTGTTCTTCTATTTCTTTTTTACTCAATACACGAGTTTCAAAACCCGCTTTTTTACCTATCTGTACAAAACGGTTCGCAAGCTCTATCGCATTTAATGTAATAACAGGTTCGTTTACGATGTCTCTGGCAAAACAAGTGGCTTCCACTACATTCTCCAATTCGGATAAATCATCTTGACCCACAGTGGGGATGTTTACATGTAACGTAGCCAACGTGTTTTTCTTAGATTTATCGGTTTTGAAAAGAAGGTACTGGTAGTTTTCTAAACTCATTCCTTCCATAAATGCCAATATATTTTCTTTAGAAATGGACGGGTCAGCTACCAATTGTAGTGTGGCTAATTTCTCGCCATTAATGGCTTGGGTAATTTTACTTCCTAAAACTCGGTAGTCCTGAAGAGTTTGATTATCCGTATCCGATTTTTTGTTTGCATAGACCGCATAAACCAGTTGATTACCTACGGAAGAAAAATTCATTCCGTTTTCAGCGAGTTTAATTTTAGCATTCAAATAGGCCGAATCAATACCTGCAATTTGATTTAAATTCGATTGAGAATTGGCTAACACTATAACATGGTTAGATTTTGCTTCTTTAGAAGCTAGTAATTTTATCATTATTTGAGATTTGAGAACTATTTTTTAAAGCCTCACAAATTTGCAAAAAATAAAGGTGCTAAGGGCAGAATTTATTACGTTTTATGAATAGTCATCGGAGGCAGAGAATTTTAAAGAATAATTAGTACATGCTAAATGGCATCGCTATAAAATGCAATTGTTTTTGTACTTCTTGATGATACAACTCCGTGATTTTTGTTGTGGTTTGGAGAATTTCATGAGCGCTTTGTTCATTAATGGTATGCAGTGTTGCTTTTAATTTGCTATTGAAAAGAGCGGTGAATTCGGTAGGACTCATCAACGAAGTATCCGCTTCTTGTTTCTCCAGGTATTCATGGAAGAGTACAATTTCCTGTTGTATAAATTGATGGAATAGGGACTTGTTCTGATCCCAGGATTTTGTATACGCAGATTTGAGCTCGGTTAAGATGACCGTATATAAATCTTGGCAAATAATTAAACGGTCTAATGAATCTTCCATAATATTTAGATTAAAACATTGAAGTTCAAAAATGTTTTTTATATAGAATAGAGACAACCGTATTTTTACCTAATCTTATAGACTGGTTGGAATACGTGTGTGGCAAAAATGACAGAGAAAAATAGATGGATGAAGAAGCGGAGTGGAAAAAAAGTATAGTAAGTTTTTTTCCGTGTAGTTTGTTGTTCTAGACGGTATTATTTGTCATTTTTGCTTCGCTTGTTACGGCTCCAAAAGAAGGTGATTAAGATTCATTTTCAGTAGGTAGTTTCCGTAGTTTTTATCAAACAGGTAATTTTACCTGGTTGTGAAATATGGAGCCCCTAATTCTCAAATGAGGATAACCGAATAGCCAAACTCTTTACCCAATTTGGTTTTCAATATTTAGGATTATCTCGTATAAGAAAAATAAGATTCATTTTCAATAGTTAATGTGCATGGTTTTTTTAGAAGGGTTAGGGTAAGCCCTGTTCGGTGGGTTATGGAACGACTTACCAATATATTAGGGTATAGCCAATAAAAAAGCCGAACTCTTTTCAGAGTTCGGCTTTAAAGTAGAATTGAAATTATCGCTTAAAAGTCAAATTTGATTCCTTGTGCTAATGGTAAATGAGTCCCATAGTTTAAGGTATTGGTTTGTCTTCTCATGTAGGCTTTCCAAGCATCAGATCCTGACTCACGGCCACCACCTGTTTCTTTTTCACCACCAAAAGCACCACCAATTTCAGCTCCAGAAGTTCCAATGTTTACGTTTGCAATTCCACAATCAGAACCCGTAGCAGAAAGGAATAAATGTGCCTCACGCATATTGTTGGTCATAATAGCAGAAGATAAACCTTGGTTTACCCCATTTTGCATTCCCATTGCTTCGTCAAATTCACTGTATTTCATTAAATATAAAATAGGAGCAAATGTTTCGTCTTGTACAATTTGGTACGAATTATCGGCTTCACAGATAGCCGGCTTTACGTAACAACCTGATTCGTATCCTTCACCTGTTAAAACGCCACCTTCTCGGATGATCGTTCCTCCTTCAGCTACTAATTTTTCTAAAGCCTTAGAATAAGTGTCTACCGCCATAGTGTCAATAAGTGGCCCCATATGATTGGTTGGATCCAATGGGTTACCAATTTTGATTTGATCGTATGCTTTCACCATTTTCTCTTTTACGGTGTCGTAAATAGAATCGTGAATAATTAATCTTCTGGTAGAAGTACAACGTTGACCCGCAGTACCTACTGCACCAAATACCGCTCCAATGATCGTCATTTCTAAATCCGCATCCGCCGTAACGATAATGGCGTTATTTCCACCTAATTCAAGAATAGACTTACCTAAACGACCCCCAACAGTAGCACCTACAATTTTACCCATACGAGTAGAACCTGTGGCAGAAACTAAAGGAATTCTCTTATCGGTAGTCATCATTTCACCGACTGTATAATCACCCGTAATGATATTGGAAAGACCGGCAGGAACATCATTCTCTGCAGCTACCATGTTGAAAATGTTTTGACAAGCAATAGCACACATCGGTGCTTTTTCTGAACCTTTCCAAACCACAGAATCACCACAAACCCATGCCAAAGCAGCATTCCATGCCCAAACAGCAACTGGGAAGTTAAATGCAGAAATGACACCTACGGTTCCAAGTGGGTGATATTGCTCTTGCATAGAATGTTGCGGACGTTCCGATTTGATCGTTAATCCATGAAGTTGACGGGAAAGACCCACTGCAAAATCACAGATATCAATCATTTCCTGTACTTCACCCCAACCTTCCTGCAAGGATTTCCCCATCTCGTAAGAAACTAATCTTCCAAGTGGATCTTTTAGGTCACGTAATTTGTTTCCAAACTGGCGGACAAATTCACCTCTTATAGGTGCTGGTACCACTTTCCAATCTTTAAAAGCAGATTGAGCGGTAGTCATTACTTTTTCATAATCTTCTGCAGTAGTAGAGCTAACTTTTCCAATTAGTTTACCATCCACAGGAGAGTAAGACTCAAATATGTCTCCGTTACCGAAGAATTCGGAACCCGTTGAAGTTCCGGCATTTACCTCTTTTAAACCCAAGGCCTTTAAGGCTTCTTGGATACCGTAATCGTTACTCATGCGTATGTTGTTTTTGTTCTTTAAAATGGTCTTCAAATTTAGGTAGAAAAAGGGCACGAAAAATGAATTTCACATTTTGTTAAGTTTTTATTAAGGAGGCGTCCGTATCCATATTCTAAAAGCGTTGGTTTAATATTGTATCTTCAACAAAACGAAAATTATGAAATCAATAAAGACCTTGTTTGTCGCTGCTGGAATGGCTCTAATGACACTTAATGTAACTGCTCAGGATTTACCCTTGCCTAGTCCGGCAGCCTCTTTTACCCAAAGAGTCGGTGTGACGGATATTAGCATGATGTATTCTAGACCAGCCGTTAAAGGGAGAGCCATTTGGGGTGATTTGGTGCCTAACAATGAATTGTGGCGTGCGGGAGCTAATGCTTCTACAAAAATTGAATTTAGTACCGAAGTAATGATTAATGGGGTGAGTATTCAACCGGGAGAATATGCCTTGTTTATTTTACCTTCAAAAGAAGAATGGACTTTTGTTATTAGTAGTTATACCGATGGTTGGGGAACCTCAGGTTATACCGAAGAATCGGATATAGTACGTGTTTCTGTAAAACCTCAAGCTTCTAGTATGGTTGAAAACTTAGTGTTCTCCGTAGATAATATTAAGGATGATGCGTGTGAAATCAGCTTAAGCTGGGAGAAATTAAGTGCTGGATTTGATGTGACTATTAAAACCGCGGATTTTGCAAGTAAAAATGTAGAAGCGCTAGTGAAAGAAGCCGACAAAAGCTTTAGTAAATACAATGATGCTGCAAAATGGTATTTAAGTACGAGTGAAAATGCGAAAGCAGTTGAAATGGCTAAAAAATCGGTAGCTCAAACCAAAAAGTTTTGGAATTTAACGGTGCTTTCGGAAGCGTATATGGCTAACGGAGATAAAAAAATGGCCGTGAAAACAGCTAAAGAAGCTTTAGAGATGTCTGAAAAAGCGGAATACATGCCGTATGTAAAGAAAAATACAGAAAACATTGAAAAGTGGGAATCTGCTAAATAAAAGGTTCTGTTAAAATTATAGGGAGCTCTTATTCGAAAGAATAAGAGCTTTTTTTTGTGCTTTGCTTTCTTCTGCCTAGGGATAGCGTTCAATTGTTTTAATTTGCATTCGTATGAAAAAATCCAATCAACATATTTCCGTTTTTATATACATCTTAATGGGATATACTATTGTTCAGTTTTTTTGGTGGACGTATCTCATTTTTGAATTGAATGCAGAGATCATTGCCTTAGAAAAAATAATAGTCAATTTGGCGCAAAACTCGGAGGTAGCACAAATTATTTTAGCGAAAGGTGATTTGGATGCTGTTTTCTTTCAAAAGAAAATGATGATAATGGGTGAAGGTGGGGTCTTCTTGGTGATTCTATTAATTGGGTTTTATCTCATAAAAAGTTCGCATCAAAAAGAAATGGATTTGGCCAAACAAGAACAAAATTTTATGCTCGCCATTACCCACGAATTAAATTCTCCCTTGGCTGCGATTAAGCTAAATATTGAAACCCTACGTAAGCGAAAACTAACGCAAGACAAAGTGGATATGGTCTTGGAAAGAACAGCGCAAGAATCGGAACGTTTGAACCATTTAATAAATAACATTCTAGCTACTTCGAGAATGGAAAAAACGGGTTTTGAACTCTACCCTGAACATGTAGATTTGAGTCGTCATATCCCCGGTTTAATTTCTAAATATGAATTACTTATTCCACAAAACATCAATTTCACGACTCAAGAAAACATTAGGGCCAATGTGGATATTTTGAGCTTTGAGTTAATTATTCAAAACCTCATTGAGAATGCGTCCAAATACAGCGAGAATGAAAGTGAAATAAATTTGACTTTATCACAAAAAAACAAAGAGATTGAATTGGCCGTAGCTGATCAAGGAATTGGAATTTCTAACCTGGAGAAAACCAAGGTGCTTACCAAGTTTTATCGCGTAGGTAATGAAGGAACTAGAAGGTCAAAAGGAACAGGATTAGGATTGTATCTGGTATCCAATTTAATATCTGAAATGAAAGGGAAATTGACGATATCAGATAATATCCCCCAAGGAACCATTTTTAAAATGGTGATTCCTTCCGATATGTAAAATAGTAAGCGGAAAATCCCGTCTACAATACCAATAAAATTGGCTAATTTGGCCGACAGAAAACCGGCTCATTTTTTGGGTGAGGTTCAAAACATAGAAATCATTATACCATGAATAAAACACAAGAATTTATTTCACAAAATAAAGAGGTGTTCTTAACGGAGTTGTTCGACTTATTAAGAATCCCTTCGGTAAGTGCTGATCCGACAAAACAACCAGAATTGATCCAAACCGCGGAAAGCGTTAAACAATCGTTGATTGATGCAGGGGTTGATTTTGCAGAGCTGTGCGAAACCCCAGGGAATCCAATTGTGTATGCAGAGAAAATTATTGATCCTGCGTTACCTACCGTTGTGGTTTACGGTCATTACGATGTGCAACCAGCAGATCCATTAGAGTTATGGGACTCTCCTGCTTTTGAGCCGGTCATTAAAAAAACAAAAATCCATCCGGAAGGAGCCATTTTTGCCCGTGGAGCTTGCGATGATAAAGGTCAGATGTTTATGCATGTGAAAGCTTTTGAAGCGATGAACAAAGCAGGTGAATTGCCGTGTAATGTGAAATTCATGATTGAAGGTGAAGAAGAAGTCGGTTCGGTTTGTTTGGATGCTTTTGTGAAAGAAAATCATGAAAAATTAGCGGGTGATGTGATCTTGATTTCGGATACCGGTATGTTGGCCAACGATACCCCATCTATTACTTCTGGTTTAAGAGGTTTAAGTTATGTAGAGGTGGAAGTTACGGGACCTAACCGTGATTTGCATTCCGGTTTGTACGGAGGAGCTGTGGCTAATCCAATCAATGTATTGAACCGAATGATTGCCTCTCTTCAAGATGAGAACAATCATATTACGATTCCTGGATTCTACGACAAAGTGGTGGAACTTTCGGACGAAGAAAGAACAGAAATGGGTAAAGCTCCGTTTAGCATTGATGCGTATAAAGAGGCTTTAGATCTAAGTGATGTGGAAGGCGAAAAAGGGTATTCTACCATGGAAAGAGCAACTATTCGTCCTACTCTTGATGTAAACGGAATTTGGG
>CAJXZP010000043.1 GCA_913062955.1 uncultured Flavobacteriales bacterium
CCCAGTTCATTTTTCAAAGTAACTACGTACATCCCCGAAGCCATTTTAGCCATATCAATGGTAGTGATTTGTTTTTTTGAAGTGGATTGATGCACCGTAGCTCCTGCGCTATTCGTAATTGTAATTTCTAAAGATTTGTTACTGCCTTTATCGATATGTAAAACATCGCTGGTTGGGTTTGGATATAAACGTACCCCTATCAACTCTGGTTCTCCAATTCCAACGTTGGTAATGGCATAACACGCGGAAGAATCCACACATCCATTTTGGGTGATTTCTACTTGATAATTTCCATTTTGGGTAGCCGTAAAACTTGCATTCGTTTCTCCTGTTATCCTTCCATTATCACAATCTACCCATTGATAGGTGGCACTGGTAGCTTGGGCGGTTAGCGTTAAATAGTTTCGAGTAACCGAAGTATCTACTTCTAATAAAGTAAAATCTAAAGTGACAACACTATCACAACCTTGATTATTTGGAATGGTAAAAGAGGGACTGTTAGTGGATTGATCGTACGTAATTCCATCGATCCAAGTAATTGGATTACACGATGAAATTTCATCCATAAAAGAGGATGAATTCATAATAGTCAGATTCAGGGTCACAATACTATCGCACCCCATAGAATTCACCAAAGTATCTAATGCTGTTGTGTTATTAGAGGTATATATTATCCCATTCCATGTATAGCTGTCGCATGCCGATACTGTTTCGGTCCCCGAAGATGGTTGTAGAATCGTTAAATCTAAGGTCATAACAGAATCGCAACCTAAACTGTTTGTAGTAGAATAAGTTGCAGTATTGTTATTCGAAGTGTACGTAATTCCATCTATCCATGTATAGGAAGAACAACTAGAAATAACATCCACATCATGTGTACCATTTACCGTCAGGTTTAACGTAACAACACTATCGCATCCATTACTATTTCCTCCTGGGATAGTATGAATAGCTGCATTGTTATCCGAATAGTACGTATTTCCATCCATCCACATTAAAGAGTCGCAAACCGCTTGGATACCTTTACCTAAAGTACCAATGGGAGGGGAACTAAATGATTCTTCATCGACATCAAATTAGGTTAAAATAAGAACCTAAAATTACACATTACTGCACCACCATCTTCTCAGTCACCCTATTCACCTCATCACCCACTTCAATAAAGTAGGTGCCTTTGGTCCATTGGCTGGTATTGATGGTGACGGTTTCTTTATTAGAAATTGGTTCCACCTTTTGGGTAAATACCAATTTCCCGCTCATATCTCGAACCACAACATGTACCCCGATTGTTGGCCAATTTGTGATTTCAATGCTGACTTGATCATGGACTGGATTGGGGTAGATATGGATGTTGTTAATTAGGTTGACCTGCACGATTGCATTGGGCTCTGCGCCTTCTACCATCAAATCAAAACCGGAAGATCTAAACCAAATACCGTGGTTAGAAATGGAGTCGCAATAAGTATCTACACACCCGCTTCCATCATCAATGGTTAAACAAAAATTAAAGGGACCGTTAGTCGCGTAGCTATGGGTTGGAAACTGTTGGGTAGATGTGGTTCCATCTCCAAAACCCCAGGTATAACTCAAGTTATTTCCAATAGAACTATTCACCACATTCACCGTTCCTGCATTCGTGTCGTAATACACCGAAAAACCAGCTTGACAAACCAATGACGTACCTACTCCTGTTACACTTAGGGTATCCATAAAATGACTTACACATGTTTGATTTGCAATGGAATCGTTAATGGTTAAAACCACGACATAGTTGCCATTGGCTTGATACAGGTGATTGGGATTAGTGATTGTAGAAGTAGTACCATCTCCAAAAGACCAATGGATTTGGGTGTATGATCCTAACGATGCATCTGTAAAATCAAAATCACCTGCTCCGTTATCAATAAAGGTGTATTCTGCTTGATTATCGCACACATTAACCTGAAAACAAGCCGAAGTATCTATACAAATTCCTTTGGTTATTTCGACCTTGTAACTACCCGAAACATTTGGTACAAACTGTTGCCAAACGGCTCCTGCAATTATAGTGTTAGAACTACAATCTATCCATTGGTAAGATACACCAGCTTCCACAGCTCTTAAAGTATCCTTATTTTGAACCACCGTAGAATCAATGGTTTCGATAGTCAAGTTTAAAGCGACAATACTGTCGCAGCCAGCACTGTTTAATAGGGTGTCTTTAGCGGTGTTGTTATCGGAATAATATGTCATTCCATTTATCCAAGTGTAACTATCGCATGCCGTTACAATCTCAGTTCCTGAAGTGGACTGATTAATCGTTAGGTTTAAAGTTACGATAGAATCACATCCTGCTGCATTTACCAAGGTATCTAATGCTGTGCTATTACTGGATGTATAAGTTATTCCGTTCCAAGTATAATCATCACATGCCGTTACTATATCAGTTCCTGAAGTAGACTGTGTAATGGTAAGGTTAAGGGCTACTATAGAATCACATCCTACAGAATTCACCAAAGTATCTAATGCTGTGCTATTACTGGATGTATAAGTTATTCCGTTCCAAGTATAATCATCACATGCCGTAACGCTTTCAGTTCCTGATGTAGATTGATTAATTGTCAAGTTTAAAGTTACAATTGAATCACATCCTGCTGCGTTTATTAAAGTATCTCGTGCAGTAGTATTACTGGATGTATATGTTATTCCATCAATCCAGGTAAAGGAATTACAGCTTGTAATTAAATCTGTTGCGGAAGTTGCGTTATTGATCGTTAAATCTAAGGTTATTACACTATCGCAATTCATTGCATTTGTTAATGTGTGCGTGGCACTATTGTTACTTGATGTATACGTTACTCCATCAATCCAGTTAAAGGAATTACAACTTGTAATTACATCTGTTGCCGTAGTCGCGTAATTGATCGTTAAATCTAAGGTTACTACACTATCGCAATTCATTGCATTTGTTAATGTGTGCGTGGCTGTGGTATTACTTGCAGTATATGTTACTCCATCAATCCAGGTTAATGAATCGCAAGAAGTAATTACATCTATACCAGTAGTGGCGTAATTGATTGTTAAATCTAAAGTTACTACACTATCGCAATTCATTGCATTCGTTAATGTATGCGTGACTGTGTTATTACTTGCGGTGTATGTTACTCCATCAATCCAAGTTAATGAATCACAGCTTGTTATTACATCTATACCAGTGGTTGCGTAATTAATGGTTAAATCTAACGTCACTAAACTATCGCAATTCAAGGCATTAGCCAATGTGTACGTAGCCGTATTATTACTGGCAATATACGTTACTCCATCCATCCAGGTTAATGAATCACAACTCGTAATTACATCTGTTGCCGTAGTGCTATAATTGATCGTTAAATCTAAGGTTATTATACTATCGCAATTCACTGCATTTGTTAATGTATCCGTTGCACTATTGTTACTTGATGTATACGTTACTCCATCAATCCATGTAAAGGAATTACAACTCGTAATTACGTCTGTTGCCGTAGTGCTATAATTGATCGTTAAATCTAAGGTTATTATACTATCGCAGCCTGCAGCATTCATTAAGGTATCTTTAACTAAATTACTACTAGCATAATACGTTAAACCGTTTATCCATGTTAAACTATCACAGCAGGAAACTACATCATTTGAAAAAGATTGTTGTATAGTTAAATCAATAACAATTATACTATCAGCACCACAGCCGGTCAAAATTGTATCTTGATATAAACCGGATTGAGTATATGATGCATTACCACTAGGAACAGTATACGAGGAACATTCGGTAACAGAAATAAAAGAAGGAATTGCGTAACAGTTTTCTGCAGCTCCTATATTTCTAATACCAACTATTGGGGCATTTTGAGCATCAGAATAATCAGTAGGGTTGCCATCATTTAATGCAATACTTCCCAATCCAGGCATTACAGTCATAGTTGCTCCCCCATTAAGGGTTAAGGGTTGTAAATTTAGTTGGGCAGCTGATATATTAACATGATCTAATAGATTAACACCACTAACGGAGTCATCAAAAACATTATAACCATTAGAAATTATTTTGGGTGAATGATCATTATAAACACTACTGGTTAAGGAATCATTAAGAGCTATTATACTACCTGAGATAGTAACATCAGAAGTACACCTGTAAGAATAATGGGATCCGTAAGAATAAATCGCCCTATCTGTGTTTCCACTCACCGTTGAGTTTAGAACTGAAATAGATGAAGCAAATGAATTTGACCTAGAGTAATTTGAAACGGTAGAATATACACCAATCCCATCGTTTCCGGAAACGGTAGAATTGGAAACCATAACTTTAGAAGCTGAACTAGTCGAAGTTAAAGATGCATATGATCCAATTCCATTTCCTGAATTATCGGAAATCGTAGAATTTAACACTTTTACTAATGATTCTGAATATTCTGAAATGCTATTTGAAGTAGATGAAGAAAATGCAATGGATGCAATTCCTCCTTCATTAGAACATATGTTATCGGAAACTGAAGAATTAATGACTTCTACAAATGAAATAGCCGTATCTGCGTATGGAGAGAGGGAAGACTTAGAATAAATACCACCGCCTTTACCTGCAAGCAAACATGTATTACCTGTTATCTTAGAATTGTAAATAAGAACAGATGAAAAAGTAGTTCCAGAATATGAATAGGAAGAAGAAGAAATACCTCCCCCCCCAGTCCCCCCTGAAGTGGTACAGGTTATGTTGTTTTTTATTACGGAATTATTAACCACTATAATAGAAGAAATTCTACTTGATGAATAGAAAGATGTACGAGAACAAATTCCTCCACCAGCATGAGTCGATTTATTTTCATGAATAAATGAATTTTTCACAAATAGAGTATCTAGACAATTGTTACAATAGATGGCACCACCATAACCAGGTGATAAAGTTCCCTCACCATTACCATTAATAAGAGCCATGGAATCTAAAACAATTTTACCTGCTCCATCATAAGAAAATATTCTTGACGTTTGATTCCCTGATATAAACAAAGTATCCGATGAAGTGTAAACCCCTTTTATGACTACCCCAATAGAGTCAAAGTCAATCTCACCCGAAGTCAACACAATAGAATCAGAGCCATTCGCAATTAAAGAAGGTGAAAACCTGATGATATCTCCAGCCACACAACTATCCGCTGCAGCTCTTAAGGAACCTAAACCGGCATCATTGGTATTGATAACCATGTGGGTAGTTTGTGCTTGCAAAGCAATGCTTGCTATAAGCACAATAAAGAGTAGTATTTTTTTCATCAGGTGGTAATCGGCTGAATAGAGTTCTAAATATTTAAAAAAGAGACAAAGTATTTTAAGCCACAATGATACACTATTTTCTTTAATAATCTTTAAACTAAAGTGTTACAAATCACTATTAAAGTATTTGTGAATTAGTAAATTTAGATTTGAAACTTACCTCTCCTCTAATCCATCCACAGGAGAACACTCAAACAAGCTACCTCTTCACTACTTTTTCCACCTTCAACCCCAGTTCATTTTTCAAAGTAACTACGTACATCCCCGAAGCCATTTTAGCCATATCAATGGTAGTGATTTGTTTTTTCGAAGTGGATTGGTGAACTATTGCTCCTGCGCTGTTGGTGATCGTTATTTCCAAAGATTTGTTACTGCCTTTATCGATATGTAAAACATCGCTGGTTGGGTTTGGGTATACGGAAATCCCCACCAATTCTGTTTCATTAATACTTACATTATTTACCGTTATACAATCGGAGGTATCGGTAAAACCATTTTGAGTTACAATTACAGCGTAGTTCCCATTTTGAGTTGGAGTAAATACCGAATCAGTAGCTCCAGGAATGATATCGTAATTAGGACATACCACCCATTGAAAAGTACCAAATGTTGCTTGAGCAGTAAGATTAGGCCAAGTTTGGTCAATTCCTAATTCTACAAATTCAATATGCAGATTTAACGTGATCACACTATCACAACCAGTTGTATTTTGCAATACATGGGTTGCTGTGTTATTACTGCTGAAATACGTATTCCCATCAATCCAAGTATATTGATTAACAGCAATTACAGAATCTGTAGAAAAGGTAGAAAAGTTGACATTTAAATCTAACGTAATTACAGAATCACACCCTTTCGAATTAACCCACACATAGCTATCTGTGGTATCCGAGAAATAGGTAACACCATTTATCCATGCGAAGCTATCACAAGAAGTAATTACATACCTTGCAGTAGTCGCAAAATTGAGGGTTAAATCTAAGCTCACTATACTATCACATCCAAATGAATTTACCAAAGTGTCGATCGCTGTATTATTACTAGAGTAATACGTTATTCCATCTATCCAAACCAATGAATCACACGCTGTTACCATTTCTATGCTCGAAGAAGAATTTAAAATAGTCAAATCAAGCATTACAATACTATCACAGCCGGCTGTATTAACTAGCGTATCCAAAGCCGTATTATTGCTCGAATTATACACTAGCCCGTTCCAGGTATAACTATCGCAAGCTGATACTATTTCTGTACCCGAAGACGGTTGAATAATGGTTAAATTTAAAGTTATCACACTATCACAACCTACACTATTTACCAATGTATCAGTAACGGCATTGGTATTTGAATAATAGGTAACTCCATTTATCCATATTAAACTATCACATGACATGATTACATCCGTAAATGAAGCGGAGTAATTAATCGTTAAATCCATAGTAACCACACTATCGCAACCAAAAGAACTAACTAAGGTGTCCTTGGCTGTATTATTACTAGCATAATATTTCACCCCATTAATCCATTCCAAACTATCACAAGAACTTAAAATATCAACTCCATAATTGGAAGGGATAAAATTTAAATAAACTACACTATCGCATCCATTGACATTAATGAGAGTATCACTCACCATACCATGATTAGGATAATAAGTTATTCCATCTATCCAAACTACACTATCACATGCGTGAACTTCATCATAAATAGGTAAACTATACAATGTCAAGTTTAGGGTAATAACACTGTCACATCCTGCTAGGTTTTCTATTACAAAGGTAGAATTGGTGTCATTTTCGATATAGGTATTCCCATCAATCCAAGTATAGTAGCTAGAACAACTATATACAGAATCTATAGAATACGTTTTAGCACAAAATTCTGCAGCACCTATATCCCTAACGCCCACAATTGGAACATTCTGTGCATGGGAGATATCCGTTAAATTCCCACCATCAATAGCCACACTACCCCAATTAGGCATCATGGTTTCTGTAAAACCTCCATTATTGGCCAAAGGAGTTAAACTTAAATTTACCGAAGAAACATTCATACTATCCGAAAGAATAGCCCCAAAAGGAGAGTCGCTAAAAATATTAAATCCACTGGAAACAATCATTGGTGAAAGATTATTTCCAATTCCACTACTTCCAGTGCCATTTTCAGCAATTATACTACTAACAACAGATATCGATGAATAGGGGGTCCCGTAGGAATAAACACCATACCCACCTCCCGTACTCGCAGTATTCCCTGTTATTGTTGAGTTTTTGATGAAAATTTTTGATGAATCATTTGCATAAGAAACAATACCACCCCACATATTCCCAGAATTTCCAGCTACTGTAGAATTTAAAACGTTGACTGTGGAAGTTATTGTTGACACCATATCAATACCACCCCCTGTATTATTAATTGCGGTATTTCCAGAAACTGTAGATTTAAACAAATCAATGGACGCATCCGTATTTGAAGGAGAAGAGGACGAAAATGCATAAATACGAACACCACCACCGTAATACATACTCACATTATCAGATATTGTAGAATATTCCATTTTTACCGAAGCAGATGAAGAATAAAATGAGAAATTATCCGAAAACACATAAACACCACCACCATCACTACCTGAAATATTATTTGATATTGTAGAATACTTTAAATCTACTGTTGCCAAATTAACAGCTGTTGAGTCAACAGAATTGCTTTCGGAAGAACAATAGACCCCTCCCCCTGATCCTGATGACGAATTATTTGAAAGAGAAGAGTAAACCATACTCACTCCGGAAATTGAGGTCGCAGTGAGTGAATTTGAATTAGAATATACCGCTCCACCACTATAAAAACTATCATTATTTGAAAGGACTGTATTTTCCAGATGGATAAAAGAAAATGAATTCGCGCCATTTGAATATGAATTTGAAGAAATAGCCCCTCCATTCCCATTCGTAGAAGTGTTATTCGTTAAAAATGAGTTTTTCACAAAAATTGTATCTACATTATTAATAAAGTCAATCGCTCCTCCACTCCAATAGCTTGTCCCATTTCTCAATACCAAAGAATCTAGAACTACTCTACCAGCACTCGAAAATGAAAAAATACGAGAACTATGATTCCCCGAAATAGATAAAGTATCGGTAGTCGTAAATTGCCCAATAATCACTATTCCTATTGCACCAAAAGCAATCTCTCCACTAGTCAACACAATAGAATCCGAACCATTCGCAATTAATGAAGGAGAAAACCTGATGGTATCCCCTGAAACACAACTATCCGCAGCAGCTCTTAAGGAACCTAAACCCGAATCGTTAAGACTATCAACAGTCCAAGTTGTTTGTGCGCATAAACCCATGCTGGCTATAAGCACAATAAAGAGTAGTAATTTTTTCATCTGGTGGTAATCGGCTGCTTTATAAGAGTTTTAAACGTAAAAATAAGTAAACAAGCATTTTAGGACACATAAATACCATTGTTTTCTTAAAATAATATCATTCCATTTTCAATGAATTAAAGATCATCAAAACGCATTAAATCCGCAATAATTTTAATACTGTTGTAGTCCATAATCAAAGTAAACCGTTCCCATTGAAAGAAAATAAATCAAGAGTACTCAAACTCGCACTATTTGCCACCGGATTATCGGGAATTGTAGCCGAATACATCTTGTCTACGCTAGCGACTTATTTTTTGGGAGATTCGGTTTTTCAATGGACCATGATTTTATCGATTATGCTGTTTGCCATGGGACTTGGGGCACGGTTAAGTATGAACTTCAAAACTCAAATATTGGAGAAGTTTTTAATTGCCGAATTCGTACTCACTTTGTTGACGTCTACTGCGGCTCTGGGGACCTATTTTTTTATGGGATTTACCGAGCACATTGGAATCATCATTTACGGATTTAGTATCAGTATTGGACTTTTAATTGGGATGGAAATTCCATTAGTTACTCGAGTAAACGAAGAAAATGAATCCTTACGTACCAATATTGCAGGGGTTCTGGAAAACGATTATTACGGTAGTTTAATCGGTGGGTTATTTTTCGTTTTTGTGGGACTCCCCTATTTGGGTTTAACGCATACTCCGTTTGTACTGGGAGGAATTAACTTTATGGTCGCCATTTTCTTATTTATCAAACTTCGAAAACATATTGATAGAAAGTATCAAATAGCCTTTAGTATTACCATTCCTGTGTTATTCGCAGTGATTTCATTTTTGAGTTACAACGCCAACGAGATTGTACTTTATGGGGAGCAAAAACGGTACAATGACAAAGTGGTTTTCTCTAAACAAACCCGTTATCAAAAAATTACGATTACGCAATGGCAAGAAAACTATTGGTTGTACCTAAACTCCAGTAAGCAACTTTGTACTTTTGATGAATGGTTATACCATGAGCCATTGGTGCATCCGGTAATGAGTTTAACCAAAGATCCTCGAAGTGTACTTATTTTAGGTGCTGGAGATGGGTGTGCGATTCGGGAGGTTTTGAAACATGAAGGGGTTCAAAAAGTCACTTTGGTTGATATTGATCCCGAGATGACAAAAATTGGTAAAACCAATGAGATTTTTGTCAAAATGAATGACAGTTCCTACTACGACCCAAAGGTGACGGTCGTTAATCAAGATGCATTCCAATTTCTAGAAAATTCAAACGAGTTTTATGACGTAATGATCTTGGATTTTCCAGATCCAAAAAGCATTGATTTAAATCGGGTGTATACGCGTGAGTTTTACACTTTGTGTAACAAGAGGTTACGCCCCTTAGGGCATATCATTACGCAAGCGGTAAGCCCTTATTACACGACAAAGGCATTCCGTTCCATTGAAAAAACACTGGGTGCATCCGGATTCCATACGCTCCCTATTCATAACCATGTATACTCCTTTGGTGAATGGGGCTGGGTAATTGGATCGAAATCTGAAACTTCAGATTACATGAAAAAACAGTTACTTCAAACTGATTTTAATCATTTGGATGTGCAATGGATTACCAATGAATCCATTAACTTAATGACTTCTTTTGGTAAAGATTTAATAAAAGCGGATTCCATAGAAGTCAATACCATTCACAACCCAGTGATATATCGCTATTACTTGGATGGAACATGGGCTAGATATTTATAAAACATGTGGTTATTTGGTAAATACAAAGATTTAGGCATCCTCTTTCTTCCGGTATGGATGATCTGGGTGATTTTGTTCTTGCTTCCGGAATCGGTTTTACATGCCCCTATTTCATTATGGATTTGGGTCGTGGTTATTATGGGTATTGATGTCAGCCATGTATGGAGTACTATATTCCGGACTTACCTCGATAAAGAGGAGTTTCAAAACCATAAAAAAACTCTGATCCTGGCGCCTCTTTTAGCCTTTGTATTGTTATTTCCAATTGCGCAAGAATCCACCCAATATTTTTGGCGAGTACTAGCCTATTTAGCTGTATTTCATTTCATGAAGCAGCAATACGGGTTCTTTGCCATTTATAGTTACAAAGCGAAACACCAAAAAAAACATACCTGGTTTAAAGACCAATGGGTGTTATACCTCAGTATGCTTTATCCGGTACTTTACTGGCATTTGAACGATCGCAGTTTTGAGTGGTTTATTGAAAATGATTTCATTTCCATTCCCTGGGTGATGTCCTCTACGGTTCATTATACCCTGGAAGTCCTTTATTGGGGTGTCATTACGGGGTGGTTTGTAGAAGAATTACGGTATGTCAAAAAAGGCTACAACAAGTTATCTTATGGGCGAATATTATGGCTAGGCACCACTATTCTTAATTGGTACCTAGGAATAGTTTGGTTCAATTCTGACTTAGCCTTTACCCTCACCAATGTGGTGGCTCATGGGATTCCTTATTTCGCTTTAGTGGTATTTTACAAGGTCAAAAAACAGCAAATTCAAAACGTCATAAAATCAAAAACCGCTCTTTCAATTGCGGTAACTATCATCGGACTATCATTGGTATTGGCGGGGTTAGAAGAGTATGTATGGGACCTATTTCTAAACCATGAAAAAGAAGCTTTCTTTTCGAAAATAATGGCCTACCCTGATTTTGATTTGTACGGTTCACACCTGGAAACCATAGCGCTGGTATTATTGTCCTTACCGCAAGTAACGCATTATATACTGGATGGTTTTATATGGAAAATGAATGCTTCCAATCCGTATTTAAAACAGATTATAAACGCAAACCATGAATAGACGAATGTTTTTGAAACTGAGTGGAGGATTTGTTTTTCTTACCGCATGTACGGATGAGTTTACCCAAACAAGCACTCGCAAGGTTTCCAATTTCCCCATTCATTTAGAATCCAATCGAAACACGGGGCATTTGGTTCGCACGGCTATGGAACTTCCCATCTCCCATGTTCTCCATACGGAAACTTTGATTGTGGGGGGAGGAATTTCTGGGTTAGCAGCCGCTTGCTCATTACCCAACCACGACTTCCTATTGTGCGAATTAAATCCGGATTTAGGCGGCACTTCAGGCGCCATCCAAATCAATGGGGATAGCTATTCTCAAGGGGCTCATTACGATTTGGCCTACCCAGAAAATTACGGGGCGGATGGTTTGCAATTATTACAAGATCTTGAAATTATTACTTTTAATACGAAACGAGGTTTATGGGAATTTAAAGACAAGCAGTATCTGATAGATTCAAAAAATGAAGAAGCCTGTTACGACAACGGAAAAATGCGATCTTCGATTTTGGCCAATACAGAACTCAAAAAGAACTTTATTGAATTGCTCGCTCCTTACTCCAATCAGTTTCCGCTTCCAAGTACACTCATAAATCCTGAGCTTCATCATTTAGACCACATCTCTTTTTTCGATTATTTAAACAAATACCTTCCGGTTGACCAATATTTCATCGAAGCCATTGATTACCAAATGCTAGATGATTACGGGGGTACTAGTCGTCAAATATCCGCCCTAGCGGGGATTCATTACTACAAATGCCGACCTTACTATACAGGCGAAAAGGTGGAGTTATTCTCACCGCCCCAAGGGAACTACTATTTTATTGATAAAATGAAACAGCAAATTCCAGCATCTAATATCAAAAATAAGCACTTGGTATTTGGATTAAAACAAACCGAAAAGGGTTGGCAAACCGATGTATATGATGTAGAAAGTAAAACCCGTAAACAAATCGTTTCAGATAACATTGTATACGCGGGGCAAAAGCACCCCTTAAAATATATTCATCCAGAGTCATATGCGCAGTTTAATGACGTTACCTACGCTCCATGGGTAATTGTGACCATCGAATTAAAACCCGAAGCGCTAACAGGTAGTAAATGGCAAAATGACTTTTTATCGCCAAACGCTGCTTTTTTAGGTTTTGTAGATTCTCAATACCAAAACCAACGTTCTACACATGTACTAACCGCCTATTATTGTTTTGCGGAAGTAAATCATCATATGGTGGCTAATATGGAGGAGAACGTAGATCCAATAGTGCATGAAACCATTGATAATATCTCCTTGTATTTCAAGAGAGATATTAGCGAATTGGTTAAACAAGTACATGTAAAATTATTGGGGCATGCCATGCCTATTCCTCAAAAAGGATACTTGACTAAAGAGAGAACCCTAACTCATAATCAGCTTTCATTTGCGGGTGTGGATACGGGAAGACTCCCATTAATGTTTGATGCTATGGATTCGGGGATTCAAGCAGTTAAAAGGCTACACCTAAAAGGGAACTCCTAATCTGGTAAAATGGAATGAATGGCCTTTCGATCCTTTACTTAGAAGGTTTTGAAAAAATGTTAGGGAATTTGAATGTATCCCTTAAATCGGTAAATGGTTTTTCGTAAAATGTATACAGAAGTGTAGAAAAAACAAGGGTTGCCACCCAATACACCACATACATATAGGCATTTTCCCATAAGGTTTCTGGGGGGAAATTCTTATCTATTACCTGGGCCACTAAAGCCAAATTCACCAAGTACATAGAATACGAAATTAAGGAGATAAAAATCACTGTTTTGCCAATCACCGGATACTTGAATTTTTTGATGCTATCGGCTTTAGCTAACAATAAAGCCGCTCCAATAGAGGTCATTGTAAACGATATTGTTTTTGAATAGAAGTCGTTAGGATCTGTGGGTATAAAGGAGTTTGCGTACAAGCAAATCACTCCTACGATAAACATAATGTTTCGGTATTTATGAAAAACGAGAGGATAGTAATACTTACTAAATGCGGCTAGGACTCCGAAATTAATGGCATCCAGTCGGGTTAATACTACTTTTCTAAAATTGACATCTAACCAAAACTGATCTACATTCATATCTGAAATAGAAAACCGGTACATCATCGGTAAAATAATCAGTAGAAGAATAGCGAATAACAAGGTGTTCTTCTTGGAAAAAATGTAACCAAACCCAAGAATTAAAACGGGTAAAAAAATGTAAAACCACTCTTCTACCGATAAACTCCAACTTTCCCAGAAGAACCCCACAAATCCAGCTTCAAAATTCTGAAAAAAGAACAAAAACTTGAATGAAAAATCATCGATACTTCCCGCAATTATTTCGTTCTTAATTAATAGGTAATTGATTAGGAGAATCAAGTAATAATTGGGTAATGTTCGAAACCATCTCCGTTTCCAAAAATGGGTCAGGGATGCCCAACCAAAGTGGGACTCTTTTTCCACTGTTTTTATTAAAATCCCTCCAATTAAGAATCCACTTAAAACAAAAAATAACTCCACACCGTCAATCCGTATGAGATGGGGTAGGCTATCAAACAACTCCCCTTCAATCATTCCACCATGTACCTTTACGACAATCAATATGGCCACTGCTCTGAATACATCCAGACCATATACCCTATTCTCGTAATTGATATTTAATAGTTTCATTGCGTGAAAATGACTTTTCAAAAAGGAGACGAAAATAGCCTTTTCAATACGTTCATCCTTTTCTTGGGTTAGATTTTTTTATACGGATGAATGAATTAATACAAATCCCAATTTCCGTTTAAATAGTACCGATACAGAACCGGATCATTAATGGTGTTAATTTGAATATTGGCGGTATCTACCAGCGGTTTCCCAAAGGAAGTAATCAACGTAATAGACTCTTGATTCAACCATTTGTTGTTTAAAGACGAATAATCCGTTTCCATCATTTTATGGATCATTTGAGGTTTAGTTAAACTCTTGCTCCCAATAATCCACCCCCATTCCCCCAAGGTAAGCACTTGGTTATGTAAAGGCAAAGTATTAAACCCAACATTGGCCATGGTTTTTTCAATGCAATGAAAAGCCTTGGTGGCATAATAGGGACTCCCCGACTGGGTGATGATGTGTCCGTTGGGACGTAACATCCAAAAGGCCATTTGATAAAACTCACGGGTGTAGAGTTTATTTAACGAAATGTTTTTAGCATCTGGAAGATCAACAATAATTAAATCGTAAAAGGACTGGCTTTTTTCTAAAAACAGAAATCCATCTTGATTTAAAATAGTGACCCGGGAGTCGTATAAAGCCGAATCGTTATAGGTTAACAACCCTTCAAAGGTTTTACCCAAACGCGTCATGGCAGGATCTAAATCTACCAGGGTAATATTTTTGATTCCGGAGTACTTCAACAGCTCCTTTACGTTAAAACCGTCTCCCCCACCAATGATTAGAATATCGGTATGTTCGGGAGTTAAGGCCATAACTGGATGCACCATAGGCTCATGGTACAACCATTCATCAAAGGTACTTAATTGTTGATTTCCATTAATAAACAGCCAAAAATGTTCTTTCCATTGGGTGACCGTTATTTTTTGAAATGGCGTTTGTTCAGAATATACAATTTTGTCTTTATAGCGTGATTGTTCGCCAAACAACATGATTTGATCGGAATACAGATAGGCAACCGACAATAAGGCGATAATTCCAACCGATACAGCGCGTACCCCGTTTTTAAATTCGGGGTAATAACTTTTGTAACGTTCGAATAAAATGAGGGCGACTACAAAATTTAAGGCTCCAAAAACAAAAGCGGTATTGGTAATTCCTAAGTGAGGCAACCCCCAGAAAGCAAATAACAAACCTCCAATTAAACTCCCTACATAATCCCACGACATGATGTTAGAAATGTTTCTATCTAAGGATTCATGTTTTTCGTTTAAACGAGTCGCTAAAGGAATTTCAAATCCAATACAAAAACCTACGAGTAAGGCCAATCCATATATAACGATATGAATAAACTCTGTTTTTGCAGCTATGGAAAACACCCATAAAGGGGATAAACTGATTAAAAGAGAAAGCGAAAATTCAACAGCAATAAAGGTGACCAGTAAATGTTTATCTACAAAACGACTCACCTGGCTACCTACGCCCATGGCGAATAACATAATGGACAATACAACGGTCCATTGAATAATGGTGTCGCCAATAAAATAGGACGCTAATGTGGAGAGAATAAACTCAGACGTTAGCCCTGATATTCCGGTAGCAAAAATGGCTAATTTTAACCATATTGCATTCTTACTTTTCATGTACCAAGTACTATTATGGCTTGATTAAGCGAAGCTTAAACAGATCAAAACGGAACCACCTACGTATGCAAAAGCTTCAATGATAGCTGCACCCACATTTGGTTTTTCTTGATTTACAATTTCATCGGTCAAGCTTCTTTTTGAAAGTAAAATCTTATCCGCTAATAAACGAGCGATGGGTAAAAGCACCAATCCAATGCCCGTTTCTAATACCAGGTTTTCACCTACCAAAAACCAGCTATCCGCTTCCATTTGCACGCCAAAACGAACCAAGTTACCCATGGCGATAACAGCCCCACTAAAACCGACTCCTACCGCTACATTCTTTTTTAAGATATGCTCATGAATATCATACGGAGTGATTAAATTGTAAATTCTACTGGCTAATAAAAGAGATACTTGAGCCAAGGCCCATAACAAAATTATTCCGCCATAATTATCTTGATTCTCGGCTAATACCCCATGAATAATTAGTCCGTTAGCCACATTCATGGCTCCTTCAATTACCCCAGTTCCAACATTTTCATCTTCAATAATTTCCTTTTTTATGGAGAATTTATTTAAGATTATTTTGTCGGAGATTAATACCGATAAGTTTAAAAGAACAATAGAAAACAAACCATATGCCATGATATTAATCACGTTATCTAGCAAATGGTCCACTCCGGAACCTGCAAACACACTAGAAATAGCGATAATAACACCGATATAATACCCTACGTTAGCAAATGAAAAAGCAAGATTATCTTTTTCTAATAACTCGTGATCCATATCAATGTCTCTATGAAACAATTGGTATACCTTTTTACCAATATAGAACAGTAAGAAACTGACTAACAAATAGATTAAAGCTGTCAATAAATTATCTAAAGTAGTTAGAAAATTGAATTCCATAATTTTAATATTTTTCAGATTAACGATTCACTTATTTTCCAAAACCAGAACCTCTGGATCTTCCTCCAGAACGACTTCGAGAACCTGACCATCCCGATTTACTGGCTCTACGTTTGTAAAAATTAGGGTTAGATTTTTTAGTTTGAGCCGAATTCGTTCCATACATATGTCCGGTACCCTGCTTAGGTCCGTAATAGTTTCTAGAACCATAATACCCACCCGTACGGTACGAATTATATGCGCCCCTGTAAACGGGTCTATGCATCATCCCGAACATATGCGACATAAACATGTATTGGCCATAAAAAGCCCAAAATGAATTCCCGTTATGGTTTCTCCATTCCCCATAATGCCTATCCCCTACATAGCGATACCCAGGAGGTGCCGCTACTTTAGAAAGTTTGCCATTTATATCTTTAGCCAATACAGTCATCCCGAGATTATTCTCATTTTTCCGGAAAAAATCACTATTAACTTCTTTCCAATTGGATGCGGTTTCATAGGGAAGAGAATCCTTCACACGGATCACCTTATACTTATGCTTATAGGTTTTGAAGAAAGTTCCATCCACATCCATATCGGCTAGAATTACCGAGTATTCCGGTTCATCTTCAAATTCAATAATGTACTTATCCAGGGGTGTTTTTTCAAACTTTTTGCCCCCACAGCTCACCAACATAGTGGCCATAATGCCTACTAACCCGATTACAATTCTTAATTTCAATCTCATTTTAGTTTTATTAACGAGGTAAAATATTTGAAAACTCAAATTCCTTTATATAACTACCTACCGCAGCACCATAACTTTCTTCTCCCCATCTATCAATAGAGAGCATTTCTTTTGAACTTGGCTCTACATACATCCAATTCACTAGTTCTGAACCCTCTTCGTTATCATTTTCATAACAAATACCCATACTAGATTCTTTACGATAATACGTTTTTCCTTTATAATCTAACCTATCTGGAGCTTCATCATTTTTGGTAATTTGATTAACTAAATTAGAGTTCACATCTTCCATAGCAATTTTTTGCCAGGTAGAACAAACTAATTCATCCTCCTCTTCCACACTCAAATACATGGTTTCATTACCGGCATCCATAAAATACTCTTTTGAAAAGAAATTATTTCCCCAATCGTAGGTATATACCTTTTTTACTTCCCAGGTTTTCATAAAATAATCTACCATGAAGCCTTTTTCTAGCTCATTTAAGGTGAAATTTATTTTAACCTCTGATTTCTTTTTCTTTAAAAAGTCGAATATTCCCATAATCTTAATTTTTAATGTTCACATCCACAATTGGGACATACCTGTTTTTTAGTTTTTTCTTCTTCGTTTAATTCCTCTGGTTTAGAAGCCGCAAATCCATTGGCTAAAATTCCCGCAGGGAGTGCAAATATTCCAATTCCTAAAATGGCCATAAGTCCCGCCAAAAAACGACCTAAATCGGTCACGGGATACACATCTCCATAACCTACGGTAGTCAAAGTGGCTACCCCCCACCACATGGTAGCAGGGATACTCGAAAAGCTTTCTGGTTGTATTTCGTTCTCTACAAAATACATCAAACTAGAGGAAATCACCAATAAGGTTAATACGGCAAAAAGGGAAACAACCAACTCTTCTCTAGAGGTTTCCATTACCCTTTTAATCTGTTTAAAAGCTTTATTGTATCTCGATAATTTCAATAATCGAAACAATCGTAATAAACGAATTGCACGAACAATTCTGAAATCCGCTTTTATAAAGAACGGCAAGAAAGCAGGTAGGAATGAAATTAAATCCACCAAGGAGTAAAAGGAAAAGAAATAACTTATCCGACCAGTAATGGATTTATGGTACTTTGGGTTTTCGGTTATGGACCAAATCCTTAAGAGGTATTCGATAGAAAACACTCCAATTGAGAACCACTCAAAGACCAAAAAATAATCGCCAAAATCGGTACGAATCCATTTCACGGACTCCACAATTACTGAAACGACATTCAAGAATATTAAAGTGACAATAAAAATATCTACCCGCCTACTCAAAAGGTCGTCTTTCGCCCCCTTTTCTAGGACCTGGTAACACCGTTTTTTTAAGCTCTTATACCCCATCTGCTTCTTTTAACTGAGGAATAAAGCCACGTTTAACGGTGGTGTAACTTGGTGATTTGGAATGTAGTTTATCGACCAAATAATGGTACGTTTTCAAGTAATCCATACTGGTATTACATGTAAAAAAATCGACCGCAGCATACCCGTGTTCTGGCCAGGTATGAATGGCTAAATGACTCTCTGCCACTACTACTACACCGGTAACTCCCTGGGGAGCAAACTGATGAAAAACAGACTTAATAATGGTAGCTTTAGACGCTAATGCGGCTTCTTCCATAACGACTTCCAATCGTTTTAAATCATCCAATGTTTCTACGGAACAATCCGAAAACTCCATCAAAATATGTACACCCAATTCATTCATTATATCCCCACTGTTTCGATCCTTAACTACCCCACAAAAATAGACTTCAAGTTTAGATTATACCATGGTTAAAATAACCAATCCAATAAACGGATCATTAAACTTTTCTCCGGTTCAAAACCAGGGGTATTTTTTAACTCCGTTAATTTTTCTTCAAACTTTTCAAATTTGATAAATTTATTCAAGTGATTGGCCATATAACTGGTCAATGCTTCCACTTCATGTTTAGGCAAACCCAATGAAATACCTAATTCCGAACATAGCTTAATTTCTTTATCATGCGCTTGCATATCCATTTTCATCATGGTTAGTATGCGCCAAAAATACTCCACCTTTTCTTCATAGGTTTCTGGGGGTATTATTTCAAAGGAGTCCAAGTCATTTTTCATTACAGAAATCATGGCATGATCCACCCCTAATGTATTGGACAACATGGTGATATTCATTTGTTCGAAATGATTCACATGATCATCTATTCTTGCCATTTTTATTAATGCAAGAATCAGGGAGGTTTTAGCATCTACAGTTACGGTACTCATTTGATTGGGTTTTAAAAAAGGCCAAAGAAAACTTTGGCCTTGATTTATTAATTACGCGATAGCCGCAGCTATTTGATCTTTGGTTATTACGTTATTGACGTTATCTACGCTAAGTTTAATGGCTTTATCCACTTGCTCCTTGGTAAAACCAATGAGCTCGCCTAAATGGGCACAAATTTTGATTTCTTCCTCATTGGCATCCATATCTAAACTCATCATGGTAAGGATATCATACAAAGCGTTCATTCTTCCCTCTGCGGTCACCGGAGTTTCTTCCTTTACAGATTCTATATTCAACACGACTTCATTAAATTCGTTACTACTCACGCCTAATTTAATGGCGACAGATTTCACGAAAATCACTTCTTCTTGGGTTAATTTACCATCTGCCTTAGCGATTTTAATCAAATTGGCAACATGAAATTTCTTGGCTTCTTTAGTGGTCATATATTCTATTTTATGGTTATTTAAACTTATTATTTTTATAGCGATATCCAATCCAGGCTCCTATTCCTAAAATCAAAACAATAAACCCTACTTTAAATGCCAATTGATAAATTAGCATGACGGCTAGCACGATTATTACGACTCTTAATATGCTCATGATTTATTTAATTACATTCCTATTTTGAATCGGATAATACATCTTTAATTCCTATTAATCCATCCGATACCGACTCCATTTGTGCTAATATCATCGTCATTTGATTTTGATTTTCACCAAAGCCTTGCATCTTCTGGTTTCGTTGAAACTTCGTTTTGATTTCTTCCCAACGAATTTGTTCTTCTTGAGTGATCCAACCTACCATTTCTTTAAACTTTAACAAATTGGCTTCTGCACTAGTTGTTAAAGTTTGCGATTCACTTTCGTACGCGCTCAATAATATGGTTTTCAATTCCGCATCATTCATTATAGGAATAATTTTCTCCGCAATTTTATTCATATTCCGATACGAGCCTTGCAATTTAAAAGACGGTTCTACTCGATATTGATCTTCCATTGCGGCCGATTTGATGTATTGCATATTCACCTTCAAAATTACATCTCTCACGACAAATAGCTTTTGAATAACAGCTACATAATCGTTAATTTCATCCACCGAATGGTTCGACTCAAAATCAAGTCCGTCTCTACTTCCTGATTCGGCCATCTTGATCAGGGTATACAGGTCTTTTTGGCTTTTACCCGCAAGTTTACCCAAAGTAGCATTGGAGGTTAAACAGTTTTCGATGTAACTCGATTCAAAGGCATCGCTGGTATCTCCAATAATATCACCGAGGTTATAGATGTCCGCTCTATTGGCCAACATATCTGGAATTTTAAATTTATCTCCACTCTCGGTATAGGGGTTACCCGCCATCACCACACATACTTTCTTCCCTCTTAAATCATATGTTTTTGAACGTCCTTTATACACCCCTTCAATTTTACGTTGCCCATCACTTAAGGAAATGAATTTTTGCAAAAACTCCGGGTGACAGTGTTGAATATCATCCAAATAAATCATGACATTATCGCCCATTTCAAAACCTAAATTAAGTTTTTGAATTTCTTCACGAGCTCCCGCATTGGGTGCTTGTTCGGGATCTAACGAAGTGGTTTCATGCCCTAGAGAGGGACCATTAATTTTTAAGAATATGATACCGAGTCGGCTAGCGATATACTCCATCAAGGTAGTTTTCCCGTAACCTGGAGGAGAAATCAGTAATAACATTCCCATTAAATCGGTCCGTTTGTTTTCACCTGCAGTTCCGATTTGTTTGGCCAAGTTATCTCCAATAATGGGAAGGTAAACCGAATTGATTAATTTGTTCCGTACAAAGGAACTCATTACTCGGGGTTTTAAATCCGCTAGTTTTAAATCTTCTTTGTACGATTCTATATAGTGTTTTTTTAAGTTTTTAAACTGAATAAACGCAGGGATATCTACCGCCATAAACTGAGATAATCGTTCGGTAAACTCTTTGTAATCAACCACCATTTTTTGGTTAACCACCCGTTGATGGGTGCCATTCAAACCTGTTACAGACTTCACTAAAGTGGTATCTACCATTTGGTTTTTATGTACCGATTGGGTGACTAATAAAATGGACGCTTCATTAATCAGATCGGGACTTACCGCTGTATCTGTTTCAGAATAGGCTTTTAGCCAGCTTTTGACAATAGAGAATTTTGCAGCTGATTTACTTAAACTCCCTACGGAAGTCTTGAAGGTTTTACTTAACTGATTATCATTCAGATAATCTTGAAAACCGGTACATAAATCAATCGCTTCCTTACCATTACTAAAGGTATTATTTGTGGCTAATTCAATAAACAAATAACGAGAGGCCTCCAACATATCTACTTCGGTAAACAGATGCTCGGAAGTGGCGAATCCCTTAATTTCCACCGCTAATTTTTGAATTAAATCGTCAAAAACACGGGTATTTGGAAAAGCTTCAATGATGTTTCCTACGGCTTTGATTTGATGATTAATCAAAGCTTTGGTATCATCAGACACATACAATTCCCAATAAAACGCAGCACATACCCGGACATTGGGAGCGAATTTTAAAATCCCACCATAATGCGACATTTGAACGAGCTCTTTCAAAATGACCAAAGCATCCCGATCATGCACCCCTTTCACATAGCCTTCTTCGTAACGGGGGGCCATGATTGTGCTCACAAAGTCCAAGAGTTTCTCATCGGACCAAGTAATCACATCGGCTACTACATGCGGTGGATTACGTAATTCTTCAAAAACAATCCAAGCCAAATACTCGGCTCTATACACGTTTTTGTTTTCGGAAACGACTACCTGATCCCATACCGAACGGGTAGCTAAGAACTCTTCTTTTTCAATTACCTCAAAGAAATTGGTACCTGTAATATGGAAATACATTTCCTTATTACGAGGTACGATCGATAAATCTAAATTTTGGTTATTGACAGAAAATTGGTGCTTGCCAAAATTGATAATTCCTTCCCCTGAATATAATTCCGTTTTATCACGTAATTGACGTGCCGCCTCTTCTTTCGTGGATTTCAGTTTACTCTGAATATCATCCGATTTTACGGTATCTCCAATCTCGATAAGTTCGTCAATAATGTTCCGAAGTTTATCCACCATTAAATCGGAGGCCATATAACTATGAATGGCATTCATACTATCTAAGGCTGCTAAACGACTGGCTACGCCAGAAATAATGCGATCGGCAGAAGATTGTAGTCTGGCGGTTTTCTTATTAAGTTTTTCGATGAGATATACCTTTCGAGATTCAAAGGCATTATAGATTTCTTCTCGTTTTTCGGAAATCTTCTTTAAATACTCGTCAAAATCACTGAATTTACCTTCTAGTTCTTCTAATTGAATCAGTAATTTGGTCAAGTACTCCTCACATTTCTGACTGGTATCCGAAATATCTAAGTAATTGACAACTCCCTGGCTAATTAAACGCAATTGCGAATGAAATACCGCCTCGCCTTCCTCCAATTGCAGTTCTTTACGTTTCCGTTTTAGTACCGCACTTATTTGATTGAATCGAGAGTAGATCTCCGAGATATTGTTAATGATTTTTGTGGTTTGGGTCGCATCTTCAATTTTTAGATCACTGACTACCTCAATTAACATTTCGAGTTCTTTAGATGTTCTCAAAACACCTTCTTCCAGCTCGCTTACTTCAATCCCTTTTTTTACCGTTTCAATGGAATGATTAAAACCATCAATTTTTTCATGGTAAAAGGATAAAGCTCCCTCCTTTAAAAGAAAATCCACACATTGATTCGAAACTTTTTCGTTTTGTTTGGCTAATTCTTCCTCGTATGTTTGGATGAGATTTACATCTACATAGCGTAAATCATTTAAGGAAATCACTTCTCCCCGAGCCACACGTAATTGGGCAATTAATTGCACAAATTCGTTAACATGCTCTTTTTTAGCGGTTTTTATATCCGACATCAAATCGTTAAACTTGATGCTAAAGTTATTTTGCTCTTCTAAGGTGCTTTTTTTGATTTTCACCACCTTATCAAATTCATCAATAGCTAAAGAAGCAGAAGCCTTTATCTCTAGTAATGGCTCCGATAAATTCTGGGTTTCAGAATCCGTCAACCAATAGTACGAATCCACTATATCGGTGGTTTTCTTAACTAAATCGACATATAGATTTGCGTAGGAATCCTCTTTAGAGAGCAAGTTCAATACCTCATGGCATTCGGCCATGGCACGCACCACATCTTTATTCCCAATCTTAGCGATTAAAGAGCTTGAATTTACGGTTGTTGGTTCATTATTACTTTCAAATGGGGTTTGCCATATTTGAACCACATGATGATTCTGAGGGTCTTCTTCTCCTTTGAAATAGCATAATTCTCCATCTGGGAACAAAGAGTAACCGTGACAAACGGTGGGAATATTGACTTGTTGAGAAATCAAGTTATATAACAACAAAGCATAAGTTCCGGATTGAAGATCACTAAAAATATACAGGAAGTCTTCTCCATTAGGGGAAGCAACGGTTTCTTGAAATTGCATAGGTGCACTATCCAAATCAAAAATTTTGTACTCTCCGGTTTGTAGGTAAAACCCTTTGGGGAATATGACCCCATGATCATCGGGTAATAACACACATGAATTTCCAATTTCATCTACTCGAACTGCTTCCGCGATTTTACTGTTGTAGATTATGTAACGAAAAGAATTTTCTTTATAGGGTTTAATTTTTAGAAAAACTAGATTTCCAACAATAGCGTAAAAAACCTCGGCATCATCTAAAGTTTGATCGGCATAATCTACCGGTTCATTGTAAATTCCTTTACCATCCGCTGTATTATCCTCAATTTTGATGGTTAAATCTCCCTTTACGGTTTCTACAAATACCAGATCCTCGATAGAAATATGCGGATGAATACCATCCCGATACATATTTCGAGTCGTCCGTTTCCATGTAAATTCATGTTGATTGGGATAAACAACCTCATGATCACTCCGATTATCGATGTATTCTAAGCCCTCCTCTAATACCCGCCATTTAAAGGACTTAAAGTCATTGGCATCCTTACCGATTTGGAATACCATGTAGAGATACGGACCTAGTTCTGCAAATTTTGAAAACTGTGTTTCTTTATAGTATTTGTATAACTCGCTAAAATCGGCTAAAAATTTAGCGGAGTTGATCAGCTTATTGTCTTTAACATGAAACGCATGTTCTTGGTATTCATATACACTAAATACATCATTAATATGTGTTTCGGTCCGCAAGCCCATATGCACATTGTACCCAAAAATGAATTGGTCGCCTATCGAAACCATATCTCTAGGAATGCACTTATTATCGGTGGTGATTCGTTCGGTTGCTAACAGTTTGGTTTCTACGGCACCGAAAACTTTCTTTCTAGCAGAATTTAATTCCGCTAGACGAGTTTGCAATTCATCCCCGTGTTTGTTTAACCTATTCTGAATAATTTCATAGGTGCCCTGCTCCAGGGTGGATGTATTTTTATTTTCGTCTTCTACTGAATCTGACATGTAAATAAATTAATGATTGGAAAATAGAAGGAATAGTCCCTCGAAATACTCTGTAATGTCTACATTCCCCAACTAATGAGAAATGCAGACACAGAAAGAAGTATGTATTTTCTATTTCGTAATACCCAATGAATTTGGAGTTAAATCTCCAATTCCTGCGCTTTTTACTGCGGTCATTAATTCACTTAGTACACCATCCGTCTTTGGGTTTTTAGATTCTTGCATCATTTTAAATATCAAAGTCGAGATAGACAGATTCTTCAGATCATCGGAACTAATACCAAACTGGCCAATTAGATTCTTGATTTTCTCATTCAAGGAATTACCTTCAATTCCATCCATTAAACTCCCCTTTAAATCAGTTAAAGTTGCACTATTATCAATCGTTCTTTCCACTGCTTTCCCGTTTGAAATTGCCCCAATAATCTTATCAAAGAACACGGTTTCTCCACCAACGATATCAATTTTGGCCGTTTTCAATGCATTGGAAATAACCTCTGCTTGGGCATCCGCAATATCTTTCTGGATATGAATTTGAGCTAATTCAACTTCCTTTTGTTTATCCAAGTTCAATTTGAATTCCTCATGCTCTTTTCCAACACCATCCAATTGCTTCATGGCATCGGCTTTTTGATGGATTCCATCGGCTTCTACATGGTATTTCTCTTTGCTTACCGCTGCCTCTGCTAAACCTTTCTTTTCATCGGCTACTGCTTTCACTTCCACTACTTGAGCTGCAGCACTCCCCATCTCGACATCCGATTTGGCCTGTGCAGTCATTTTCGCTTCTATAGCTTTTGCTTCAGCAAATGCCATGGACTCAATAACAGATGCTTCTGCATCTCCTTCTTTTTCACGAGCCAATGCTTTTGCCTCTAGTACTTTTGCTTCCGCAATTCCCGTAGCCGCTTCACGCGCTGCATCTGCTTCGGCCATTACCTTAATGGCTTGTGCTCTTTGAATAGAAGAATCTTGTTCCGCTTTGGCATCAATCATAACCTGCTCCGCTTTAAACTCCGCAGATTTCTTTCCGGCTTCAGCCGATTTGATTTGTTGTACGAGATCAGACTCAGCCAACTCTTCTGCTTTGGTAATCGCGACCAATTTTTCACGATCCGCTTGTGATTTGGTCTTAGTATCTTTGATACTTTCTTCCTCTATCACCACTGTTTTTTCAATGGCCACACGCTCACGAATCACTTCTTGAATAATCTTCTTCTCTTCTTCAATCGCTTTTTCTTTTGAGATCTGAGCTAGGGTAACGATACGTTCTCTTTCGGTAACCTCCAGTAAGCGATCTTTCTCTACTTTCTCTGTTTCAACAGCAGCGGTTCTCTCTTTGTTTTTAGAAGCTACAATAACCTCTCTATCTCTATTTTGTTCGGCAATTTGAATTTCTTCATCTGCAATAATGCGTGCCCGTTCAGACTTTAATTTTTCCTCTTCATGAACTTTTGCGATATCCGCTTCTTCCCGAGATTTAATGTTAGCCACTTCTCGTTTTTGACGCTCTTCCGTTTCGGCTAATTGTTTCTCTAGTTGAAGAATAGCTTCCCGCGCTTCTACATTTTGTTTCTTAATAATCTTCTCTTTATCCTTTTCAATTAGATTGGATTTAATTTTTTCTCGAGAGGTAATTTCAATAATTTTCTTAATCCCTTCTGCATCTAAGATATTCATCTCATCCATTTGATTAATGGGTGTTTGTTCCAAATAATCAATGGCGGCATCATCGAGTACATATCCATTCGAATCCGTACCTAAACTGTTCAAAATCTCCTCTCTAAAGTCATCTCTTTTATTGTATAAATCCACAAAGTCAAACTTCTTACCTACCGTTTTTAGGGCTTCCGAAAATTTAGAATCAAATAAATTATTTAAAGCCTCCAAATCAGAAGCTCTTTCACAACCTACCGATTGTGCGACCTGGATCACATCCGTGTCCGTTTTATTAACTCGAACAAAAAAGGCTACTTTAATATCCGCTCGTAGGTTATCCTTACACACTAATCCATCAGATCCATTACGTTCTATCAAAATGGTTTTTAAGGCGATATCCATTATTTCCAAACGGTGTAAAACCGGGTAAACCATAATTCCGTTAAAGGACACTTTTGTTCCTCCCACACCGGTACGCACTAAAGCCTGACCTTGAGATGCCTTGCGATACCATTTAGCCAGCATCGCTGCAGTGCCAAATATCAATACTACGAATATTATTATCACCGTAAAAGTGACATTTCCAAACATTTCCATATTATAATTTTTTTTAAGTTTTAGTTAATCGTTTCATAGGGTTCAACGATGTAGTATCCTTCATTTTTGATATGATTCACTACTAACATTGTTTGGCCTCTTTTAATAGATCCTTTTTTTGTTTTTATATTTATTCGATAACTATTCCCGGAGATATTTACGTCTCCCTGCCCCATTTTAGAAGCATCTGAACCTACCACCACTTTACCTTCACGTCCCAGCAGGTCATCAGAACCTTCGGTATCTTGTTCTAGATAGACAAACATTTTCACAAAGGGAATGGTTAATGGTTTGGCAATAATTAAACTAACCACAAAATTAGGCACTAATAAAAGCAATGAAAATAGCACCGAAGAGTTGCCAATGATGTGATTACTCATAATCGAAATCACCCACATTGGAATGGCTAAAAAGGTTAAGAATACCATAAGCGGTATTTTGTCGAGGTTGAAGAAGCGTAAGATTTCATTTAACCAAGATACGGATGGCTCACTTGCTCCATCTATATCAACATCCGCATCGATATCCACGTCCACATCTACGGAACTGACATCTACCGCTCCGAAGATGACTAGCATCCAGTAAAACAAAACAAAGACCAATAATAAGGTGGGCATAAAATTCACCCCAGAAAAGGACGCATGAAATAGCTCGATCATGTAGAATTAGTTTTAAATGAGTTGCCCAAAGAAGGGCAACTCATATGAATGTTAAATAAGGTTGGTACGGATTGAATATTACTTATCCAATCCCATAGAAGCTTTTAAGGCAGCCAAATCATCGGATGCTTTAGACGCTGAATTCTCTTCTAATGCTTTATCGATATCCTCATCTACGCTACGGCTTTCATTGGCAATATCTCCATATGATTCTGCTAAAGCTTCCTCTTGTTCTACTTTATCTTTCATACGTTCCAACATAGAAACCGTACCGGAAGAATCAATTTGAGCCAATTGCTTGTTCAAGTTTTTAGTCGCACTACTTACCTTCACTCTCGCTTTTAAGGTTTTTAGTTCAGACTCCCATTTACCAATATTGGTTCTAATTTTTTTGATATTACCATCGAGTTGACCTACCGATTTATCAAAACGACCTTGTTCTTTTAAAGCATCTGATGCCAAGCGATTGTTATCATCTTTTAAGCTCAATGCCTCAGTAGCTAAGCGATCCGCTTCTTTGGGATCCATTTCATTTTTTTGCGCACGTTTTAATAACAACATGGCTTTACCTTCGTAATCCTTCGCTTTCTCACTATAGGTTTGATGATCGTTTCTGGAACGAATGGCCATCGCTTTCACTTCCGCCAAAGCACGTAAGCTTTTGTCTAAATCCTCTTTCATATCGCGAATACCTTGTTCGGTCAATTTAATTGGATTTTCTAATTTATCTACTGCAGAATGTGCTTCTGACTGTCCTATCTTAAATAATCTATTGAAAAAATTCATCTGTTTAATTTTTAATTGTTTTGTGAAAATTGGATTAATTCGTCAGAATATTCCGACAATAAAAGGGTTAAAGAATTAATGGAACCTTCTAGTTCATTAATATCTAAAGTCCCGATTTGAAGTGTATCTCTAAATATGAGTTTTTCTCCGGTTTCATCGAGCACAAATGCCCCATGAATAATATCACGATTCTTCTGCAGAAGTTTCTTAAATATACCTGGATGTTTATCCGAAACATCCAAAATATGTTGCTCCATAATTAAGATTGGGTCCGCACAACCCAACACAAAATTCTTCAAGCCTACACTCTCATCTTCAATAACTAAGATACTATCTTCTTTATTTTCTAATACAATAGAATGTCCAAGTTCGGTTACATAATCTTTTACTTTATCAAAACTATTTGTCATTACTGGTTATTTATGTTGTTAAAAAAATCAAAGGCGCCCAAATCTATAATTTTTTTCTGTTGATTTGACCCCTCCAAAAATCTTATTTCCCTGCGCATGGATTTTTTCAATTTTTAAAGGCTTTCCTTTTAAGTCTGACACAAAATGCTAAATTTGTTATACAATAGTACTACAAATATTAGCTTTGTCAAAAATATTAGCAATAAATTTTAAATAAATGTCGAAAATTGGAAAAAACATCCGTAAAATAAGAGCCACAAAAGGATTGAGTCAAACTGCCTTTGCTAACTTATTTAACCTTACCCGGGCGAGTATAGGGGCATATGAGGAAGGAAGAGCCGAACCCAAGACGGATATCACCCTTCAAATAGCTAAATATTTTAGCATTCCTGTGGAAGCTCTATTATCAGAAGAGCTCACCGTCAATAGATTAACTAACTTTAGTCTGAAATCAGTACTCTCCCCTACTAGCCCCACTAGCGAGAAGCCATTTTTATTTATTAATAAAGGCAATTGGAACGCTTTTATTAACGACCGACTTCCATTTAACGATTTTGCTCAGAATTACCCTATTGGATTCCTTACAGGGGAACTTGCGATAGAAATTCACAACGAAATAACCACCCACCTCTCTATAGGAACAATTATTACGTGTTCGGAAGCCAACAGTCTCACCAAAAATGGATTATATCTATACATCTCCGAAAACGAGGCCATTATTGGTTCACAGACAGAAATCAAATACGATTCTACATCCAAAGGGAAACTTTATACCATTCACCAAAAGATTGAAAATGTAAAAAACATCCCTAGCCAAAGTGTTGAGGATAGACTTACCCATGTGGAGAATCAACTTAGCCAAATATTAAAAACCCAAAATAAATGAATGAAATCATAGAACTACTCCAACAATCTATTACCGACCATGTACTGGTTAGCGGAGAGAAGAAAGAACTCAAACAACTTATTAAAGACAAAAAACCATCTCCCCAAGATTTCAATGTTTTACGTAGTGAAATATTTAAGATTGCGAACCAACATGTGGATCTCATTCCAGCACGCAACTTATTAGACTGGGTAGAAACAGCAAACAAGCTCACACTAAGCTCGCCTAAAAAACAAGAAAGTAATGCTCGGGTATATTTCAGTCCAGGAACGCAATGCCGAGAGGGTATTATTCAACAAATCCAACAGGCTAAATCAAGTTTACACATCTGTGTTTTCACGATTAGTGACAACGAAATCACGAATGAAATAATAAACGCCAGTAAACGCGGTATTGCCATCAAAATCCTCTCGGACGATGATAAAACTTACGACCTAGGCTCAGATGTGCAACGCATGGCAGAAATGGGCATCCCAACCAAAGTAGACGGTACACGAGGGCATATGCACCATAAATTTTGCATCATCGATAAAGAAACCGTGATTAGTGGTAGTTATAACTGGACTCGAAGTGCAGCGGACAGGAATTATGAAAATATTACTATTGGAACAAACGCAAGAATTGCAAAAATATTCTTAAGCGAATTTGACAAGCTATGGAAAGAATTATCCTCTATCTCCTAAAAAAACAAACGATTAATTGAATCAATATAAAAAACCGAACAACCATAAAGGGATCTTGCTTTCTGTCGCAATCTCTAAATTATCTACGGCTAAAAAAGAGTCCTTTTCGTTTTTTATTTGCGTATTCGTTTTACGCTTACCTCCTACTTCAAACAAGTATTTTCCATTTATCAAAAAATCACCTTTTGCTGGATAAGTAACTTTGTTTTGATATTTCAATTGATTCAAAAAGAACGTTTCCCGAACATTCCCTACATCAGCCAAACCATCACCCAATGCGTAGCTTAAGTTTGTATTTTCTAGAAAAATCTTTTCTGGCTTTTGCAATACACTAACCCCAAAAGAACTTTTATTCAAGGAGTTTATCAGGTTCACATCATCTAAATGTCGCAAATATTCAACCAGGGTATTCCTGGTCACTCCAATTTTGCTTGCCAAACTACTTACATTGGGCTTAAACGGCACAGATTGAGAAACCACATACAACAGCTGCTTCACCTTATTAATTTTTGACACTTCAACCCCTCTTAACTGAGGCAGTTCAATCTCTAATATCATATTGATTACACTATTCAACTTTTTATAATACAAAATTTCATTCCCACTATAAAACGGGTAATAGCCGTGTTTCAAGTAATCAATAAAGTATGCTAAGGGCTTAATTTCATTACTAATATCAGCAGAAATATCCGGATTACTTAACACATCTTGCAAGGAAAGTCTGTCAAATTTTATTTGATAATACAACTCTAGATATTCTCTAAATGAAAGACCTTGCAACTCATAAACTAAAGCCCTTCGGCTTAAATCGGCTGAAGAATTCAACATTTCCAATAGAGAAGAACCTGTAAATACAACCCGCAACTCTTTATGGTAATCATAGATATTTTTTAATCCTATACTCCAATTTGGGTACTTATGAACTTCATCTAAAAACAGGTGTTTCCCCCCTTTTTTCACAAAATCATCTACCACATCTACTAGCTTTATTTCTGTAAAGAGGATATCATCTAAAGAAATATATAGCGCATCAGCAGACAAACCATAATTCTTAGCAATATATTGAAGCAACAAAGTGGTCTTTCCTACCCCTCTAGACCCTTTAATTCCAACCAGACGTTCTTCCCAAGGCAAATCAGTCATTAAACTTCTTACAAACCTTAATTCCGTGTTTTTCACATACACATTATGCTTATCTCGCAAAATACTCATATCCAAATATACAAAATGCTTTATACAGGAAGCACTTTTTATCACATAGTGCTTTTCGCATAAAGCAAAACCAACAAAACAAGCCTCTATACATGTGTAATCTCCTCTTATGCAAAATATATTAACAACACTTGTTAAATATATCAACTAACTTTGCATTTCATATCGGATCTCCCGACTTCGGTCTTCTGACTTCCGGCACAAGAAATGCATGTATCTCAACAACCACACCTATTACAGTTTAAAATACGGCACTATTTCACCTCGTGAATTAGTGGATGAAATGATACAGGCTAAGGTGACGCATTTTACTTTGACCGACATCAATAATACTTCGGCTTTACTGGAGTTACTTCGTTTAGCCAAAGGCCAGGGAATTACCATTTCGGCAGGGATAGATTTCAGGAATGGCGCGCACCAACAATTTGTATCTATAGCTAAAAACAACTGTGGATGGCTTGAGTTAAATAACTATCTATCAAAACACTTACATTTAAAAGAAGAGATACAAACTCCAGCACCAAAATTCAAAAACGCCTACACCATTTACCCTTTTGGAACGATAGATTACAAAGACTTAAGACCGAATGAATTTATTGGAATTCGGATTTCTAACTTGAATGCCTTACGCTTTGACGCACTGAAAAACCACTCGGAAAAACTCGTTGTGATGCAACCCGTTACTTTTCGATCTAAACGCGATTTTAATGCTCATCGCTTGTTGCGTGCTATTGACACCAACGTATTATTGAGTCAGCTTGATAAAATGGAAGAAGCCCATCCAGACGAGGTTTTCTATACCGAAAAAGAGCTTCGAGTTTTATTTCAAGAATACCCGAAAGCGATTACCAACACCTTCAAATTACTTCGTTCTTGCGCTATTGAATTTGAATTTGGGAACGACCACGGACATAACAATCTGCAACACTACACGGGGAACCACGAACTGGATTTCAGACTCTTAAAAAGATTAGCATTCAACGGTCTTTCCTACCGATTTGATACGGTGGATGATACGATTCTGGATCGGATCAACATGGAACTGGACATTATCCTTAAAAAGAAGTTTGTCTCCTACTTTTTGGTGGCCTGGAAAATCACCAAATACGCACGAAACCAAGGCTATTTCTATGTAGGTCGTGGCAGTGGCGCCAATAGTATTATTTCTTATTTGCTTCGAATTACGGATGTAGACCCGATGGAATTGGACCTCTATTTTGAGCGATTCATTAACCTGTTTCGTTCGAGTCCGCCCGATTTTGATATTGATTTTTCATGGAAAGAGCGGCAAGACATCACGCGCTACATCTTCGAAAGGTTCCCTAACGCAACCCTATTAGCCGCTTACAGCACATTTAAGCATAAATCGGTACTACGTGAACTCGGAAAGGTTTTTGGGCTTCCTGCACACGAAATTGACAAATTGCAACGAAGCCCTACCCAAGCGGATGAAATCGGACAAATCATCTTACGTTACAGCACGTTGATTCAAGGTTTCCCGAGTCATTTAACCGTTCACTCGGCTGGGATCATTATTTCCGAAAAACCGATTCACTACTACACCGCTACTTTTATGCCTCCTAAAGGGTTTCCTACCACCCATTTTGACATGCATATAGCCGAAGATATTGCGCTTTATAAGTTTGATATTTTAGGACAAAGAGGCTTGGCAAAAATCAAAGATTCGCTTCATATAATCGCTCAAAATAACCTAAGTCAAGGCTTTGATATTCATGACATTAAACAATTAAAAAAAGATATGAAATCCAATGAGTTATTACGCCTAGGAAACGCCATTGGATGCTTTTACATTGAATCGCCCGCAATGCGAATGTTACTTCGGAAACTACAAGTCAGCAAGTACTTAGATTTAGTAGCCGCCAGTTCGGTTATTCGCCCGGGAGTAGCACAAAGTGGTATGATGCGGGAGTACATTATCCGGCATAGAAACCCTGAGAAACGGAAATTAGCGCAAGAAAAATCGCCCACCTTATACCAACTTATGCCCGACACCTATGGGGTGATGGTATATCAGGAAGACGTGATTAAAGTAGCCCATTATTTTGCCGGTCTGAGCCTTGCTGAGGCGGATGTGTTACGGAGAGGAATGAGCGGGAAATACCGATCTCGAGAGGAATTTCAACAAGTAAAAGACAAATTCTTTAGCAATTGCGATGCAAAAGGCAATCCACCAGCGCACACATTGGAAATATGGACGCAGATAGAGAGTTTTGCAGGATACGCCTTTGCCAAATACAACTGGATGGCCACCCCCTATTTAGACATTGCCATCGGCTTTGGCTTGGCCAATAACGATTACCTAAAAGATCAGACTCAACACCCCAGAATAGATGCCCGCTTTGAATTGAATGAACATTGGATACTCACGGGGGCCGCAGGCAAACACCATCAATTTCCGCGCCCAA
>CAJXZP010000044.1 GCA_913062955.1 uncultured Flavobacteriales bacterium
AAATTGGTATCTTTTGTACATCCATTGGCATCCGTAACTGTTACGGAGTAGGTATTCGCACACAGCCCTGTAATACTTGGAGTAATTGCACCTGTTGACCATATATAAGAATATGGTAAACTACCCCCCGAAGCTGCGGATGTAATTTCGCCATCACAAACCCCATTACAGGTGATTGCATTTATTAATGAAATATGGACGAATAACACCGTAGGTTCCGTAATGGTGTAGGTAGAAATCACACTACATCCATTGGCATCTGTAGTCACTAAGGAATAGATACCTGCACATAGATTATTGACCGTAGCTGAAGTGCTTCCGGTATTCCATAAGTAGCTGTATGGACCCGATCCACCCGTGCTAGTAATAGTTAATGTACCATCACAAATTCCATTACAAGAAACGTGGGTAATTACTTCCGTATTTATAATTGGACTTGGATCAACGATCGTATCCGTTCCTATAAACACGCATCCATTTGCATCGGTTACGGTAACAAAATAGATACCTTCACATAGACCTGTTTCCGTATCGGCATTCCCGCCAGAAGACCATGCGTATGTATATGGCATTGTTCCTCCAAGAGCACCTACTTGTAACGAAGCATCACAAACGGAAGCACATGTTGGATTTGTAACCGTAATTGGTGCTGAAGTTGGACCTCCAATATTACTAATTGGAAAGTCTAACATACTTGAACAACCCAGGCCATCTGTGATCGTCACAGAAAATAATCCCGCACATAAATTTGATATGGAAGTTCCAGTAGTGGCATTGGACCAAGCGTAGGAGTACGGACCTCCGTCTCCACCTGCTGTTCCTGTTAATGTAATTAGGCCATCACATAATCCACAATTTGCATCGGTAATCGATGCGTTTGTGGTAATCATTGTAGGCTCCGTTATCATTGAACTCGCCACAAAAGAACACCCTTTTGCATCGGTAACCGTAACAGAATGGCTACCTGCACACAAACCAATGGCACTATTTCCTAAGCCACCATTTGACCAGTTATAGGTATATGGACCTGAACCACCCGTAGCAACCGCTGTCATTTCACCATCACAACTTCCATTACAACTAATGGCCTGTGTAGTGGTTATTGCTAAACTTAAAATAGGTGGATCAACAATCACAATAGTGTCGGTAACAAAACAATTATTCGCATCTGTAGTGGTCACAATAAAAGTACCCGCACATACCGAAGAAATTTGACTCACATTATACGTAATGGTATAAGGACTTGTTCCTCCTGTGGGGGTTAACGTAATTGAGCCATCGCAAGCTCCATTACAACTTGGATGGATAGCCACTATATTACTTGCAATTTCATTTGGATTATTTAAAGTATCCGTAGCCACTAAAATACATCCATTATCATCCGTTACGGTCACAAAATGAATACCTGCTGACATACCCACCTCTGTTGCCGAAACACCTCCGGTAGACCATAAATAAGTAAATGGAGAGGTTCCGCCTGTTGGAGTAATAGTCATAGATCCATCCGTCCCATTATTACAGCTTGGATCGGTTGTAGCCATGGTGTATGCATTTGGTCCTCCGAAATTACTAATGATCTCCGTAAATTCTGCCGTACAACCAGAACCATCAGTGATGGTTACTGTATAGACACCTGGACATAATGCAAAGGTTATATGAGGTAGGGCACCTAACTGAGTACCGCCACTCCAAACATAGGTATAGGGACCTCCATCCCCACCTGAAGTACCCTGCATTCCAATTCTACCCGTACACACCCCACAAAATGCATTTGTTGGATTTGCATTAGAGGTAATAGGAGTCGGTTCCGAAATAGTCATTGATGTGGAGGTAAAACACCCATTGGCATCCAACACTTCCACAGAATAGGTTCCTTCACAAAGGTTAGTGGCAATCAAACCATTTGACCCATTGGTCCAAATCACCGTATATGGTCCGGTACCCCCAGTTACAGATGCTGTTAATTCACCATCACACATAGCATTACAGCTAATAGCTGAAGAGATCGCAACAGTAACTGCCAATAGATTGGGCTCCGTAATATTAATACTTTGAGTCGTGGTACAACCGTTGGCATCAAAAACCGAAACGGTATACGCACCCGCACATAAATTAGTTTTCACATCTGTGGTGTCATTGGATGGCCATACCACTATGTATGGAGCTGTTCCTCCTGTTACAGATGAACTTACAATAGCATCACAATCCGAATTACAAAAAATCATTCCGGTTTGGAGTAAATTAAGTGATAATGCATCCACGTCATTAATTACAATAGTCACATCCTTAGAACAACCATTGGCATCCGTAACCGTAACGGTATGCGCACCTGCACATAAATTAGATTCCGTGGTAGAAGACCCACCACTTGGCCAGGCTATGGTTAATGGAGCAGTACCACCTGTTAGCGTAATTGTTGCTTCACCATCACAAACCCCAGGGCATGAAACATGCGAAGTAACATTCGAAATAATTACAATTCCTAATGGGTCTTGAATATCCACTAAAACGGAATCACTACAACCATTCGCATCGGTCACTGTGACCATATATCCATTGGCACATAAACCCGTTTGAGTTGCTCCCAATAAACCTCCAGGCCATACATAGGTCATTCCCGGGGTACCTCCAGTTGCAATAATAGTGGCAGCGGCATCACAATTACCTGCACAACTTATTGTTGTGGTGATATTAGCGGACAAGTTTATAGCCGCTGGCCCCGTTGCATTGATCAATTCAATCGATGTACAGCCATGATCATCGGTAGTGGTTACGGAATAATTTCCGGCCCCTGTATTAGAAATCACTGCCGTGATAGCCCCCGTATTCCACAAGTAGGAATAAGGAGCGGTTCCACCTGTAGAACTTGCCGTTAACGTTAAAGTTGAATCTCCAAAACAAAGTACCGTTCCTGCTTGAGCAATGGTGGTTACAATTGGAGCAGGCTCGTTCAAGGTGATCGAAACTGTACCTGTACATAAATTACCATCTGTAATGGTCACTTCATAGGTACCATCACATAAATTATTTAGGGTTTGTCCATTAATTCCTCCAGGCCATACATAGGTATAAGGTCCAACTCCACCGGTACCATTTGCAGTAACCTGTCCATCACATACACCCCCACATGAAATAGGGTTATCGATAGCAATAGTTCCTGAAACTGCCGTTGGCTCTGTTAATAGAATGGTATCATTTACGAAACATCCATTGGCATCTGTTAGGGTCACTATAAATTGTGTATTGGCACAAATCCCAGAAGCCGTATCATTGGATACGGTCAATCCAGCGGGCCATGAAATAGTATATGGTGCTGTACCTCCAGAAGGAGAATAGGTTACCATTCCGTCACAAACCCCATTACAGTTAATTGGATTTACTACGGTTGCATTGGCGATGATCGATGTAGGCTGCGTAACCATGAAATTTGCTTCCACCACACAAAAATTAGCATCGGTAAGAGTTACCGAATAAAATCCAGCCCCTAAATTTGAGATCGTTGTACTCGATGCCCCTGTGGACCACAGGAAGGTATAGTTCAAATTCCCACCAGAACCTGTGGCTAATAAGGATGCGGTAGGCGAACCTCCACAAGAAATAAATCCGGTTTGCGTAATAATTACATCTAAAATATCTGGTTCTACCACCGTGCTTGCTGCGGTATCTGTACACCCATTCACATCCGTAACCGTTACGATGTAGGTTCCCGCTCCTACTTGCGTAAGATTTGCACTTGATTGACCGCTACTCCATAAGTAAGAATAATTGGTTGTCCCACCGGTTACCGTAGAATGGATATCCACCGTTTCATCGGCATTACATAAAATCGTTCCTGTTTGCGCTAAGGTGACATCTAGAACCGCTGGCTCTGTTAGATTTACTGTCACTGTATTACTACAGCCATTTGCATCCGTAGCGGTAACTACGTATGAGTTTGCACATAAATTCGTTTGATTCCCACCTGTTAAACCTCCAGGCCAAGTAATTACCACTGGGGAAGTTCCACCGGTAGAAAAAACAGTCACATCCCCATCGCATACGCCATTACAAGAAATAGACGTATTTATTGTGGAAGTCATCGCAATGGAAGCGGGATCAGCTAAAATTATAGTTTCCAATGACTGACATCCATTCGCATCCGAAATGGTGACGATATGGGAACCGGCACAAAGACCTGTTTCAGAAAGGCTTGTTCCGCCACTTGGCCATAAAATAGTATATCCTGGAGTTCCTCCAGAAACCGTTACTGACGCTTCCCCATCACATACACCATTACAACTAATCAAGGAAGTTATGGTTTGTGTAGTTAACAAAGCAGTAGGTTCATTTACAATTTCAACAGCTGTATTTGTACACCCATTTGCATCGGTAGCAGTAACGGTATACGTAGCCCCACCAAGATTTGGATTCGATGAACCAATTACGGCATTGGACCAGACAAATGTAAAAGGTGCTGTTCCCCCAGTAGCCGTAGCTGTTAAATCCACATTCAAATCACCTGCACATAAATTTGTTCCGGTAGATGTGATAGTTACCACCACTGCAGCTGGCTCCGAAAGAGTTTGACTGGCCGTAGCTGTACATCCATTCCCATCGGTAATAGTTACATCGTAAGGACCTGCACATAAGTTATTCAACCTTCTGGAAGTCGCACCTGTTGACCATGAATAGGTATAAGGTAGCGTTCCGCCAGAACCTGTTGCACGCACAGAGCCATCACACACACCTCCACATGAAATAGGCACAGGAATATTTGTCGTTGCACTTAATACGGTAGGTTCCGTTAAAAGAATAGCTTCTATGATTTGACAATTATTTGCATCCGTAATGGTTACATCATAATTGGTGGCTCCACATAAATTAGTGGCCGAATTCCCAACACTTGTCATTCCTGTTTGCCAGGAAACGGCATATGGCCCAACACCACCAGATGGAGCAACGCTTACAGCACCATCACAAACACCATTACAAGATACCTGAGTATCCAGCGTAAAATTAGATATCAAAGCCGTTGGCTCACTTACAACTATACTCTCCACTTGGGTACATAAATTAGCATCTGTAACGGTCAAGGTATACGTACCGGAACCAATACCTGCATTTACAGCGGTAGTCACACTATTAGACCATGCGTAGGTATATCCAGGTGTTGCGCCACTCGCATTCCCAGTAATACTTGCCGTTAAATCTCCATTACATTGAATAAATACGGTTTGTGTAATTCCCACAACCAATGGTGTAGGTTCACTAACCACCACCTGATCTGTTGCCGTACAACCATGATCATCGGTTACGGTTAACGTATACGTACCCGCACCCATATTATTAAGACTAGCAGAAGTTTGACCTCCAGACCACAAATAATTATAAGCCACTGTACCTCCATTTACGGTAGAAGTAATATTTACGTTATTATCGCCATTACACAATATGGTTCCAACAGCACTAACGCTAACCCCAAGAACTGCTGGCTCCGTAAGAATCACCGTTTCAATAACAAAACAACCTGCGCCATCTGTAACGGTCACTGCGTAAGAATTAGCACATAAACTTCCTTGAGTTGCCCCCGTTAAACCACCGGGCCAAGCAAATGTAAACGGCCCTGTTCCACCCGAGGCAGTCATTGTAATTTGACCATCGCAATCCCCATTACAAGAAACAGGAGTATCAATAGCCGATCCAACTAGGATGGCTGCAGGCTCGGAAATAATAATAGATTCTGTTACTGTACACCCTTTTGCATCTGTTACCGTAACATTATAGGTACCCGAACATAGGCTAGCGTGTGTTGAATTGGCTGGCAATCCATTATCCCAAGCATAGGTATAAGGCCCTTGACCACCTGAGGTAGCTACAGAAATACTTGCATCACAAATCCCAGGACAAGAAATAGCACTAGTTAAAGATATAATAGGATCAATAATAGCGGGTTGATCAACGGTAATCGTGGTATCTGCGGTACATCCATCACCATCAGAAGTTACCGTTACGGTATATGTATTGGCGGTTAAACTCGTGACACTACCTGTGGTTTGTCCAGCAGCTGGGGAAGGAGTCCATGCGTAGGTAAATGTAGATTCACAATTCCCAAATCTTACATTAGGCCTATTGGCAGAAGTTGCTGTTAAATTAGAACTGGTACAAACCCCCGTATTATTATCATGGTAATATCTAACCGATTGATTAGCGGTCGTGCTATATTTAGATAAAGCATTACCAGACCCCGTGGCGTTTGGATTATTAAAACATACCTCTACCACAATATTGGTAACACCATCCCAAAAATATTTCACATCAAAATTATGGGTATTCCAACCGACACTTACTTGATGCGTTACCGGAAACAACACTTCGGTCAAACCGGTTTCCCAACCACCCGTTAAATCACTCACCGAGGTACACCCCATTTTGATCGTGAAATTTGCATAATTAATGGTCGTTCCAATACCCGTAACCTCCATGGCTAAAGACTTAATTGTCCCAGGTAACACCCCAGCAGCCGTTAGTTCAGCAGCCGTGTATAAAATTTGATGCTTGGCTCCATTAGAAGAATTACCATAAGGGGCTGGGTACGTAGAAAAGGTATTCGTGGAAGTACCCGTTCCTAAAGTAATATAATTTGGACTGGTACACGCATCGGTACTTACACCACAAGTAGGGGTTCCATGGGTATAAATAGCACCATCAGCCCCTCCAAAACAGGTAACAGAATCCACACTATCAATAACAATAGTAGGGGGAGTTGGCTCTTGCACTATTGCCGAAATCAATTGAGTACATCCATTACCATCTGTAACAGTAAGTGTATAAGAATCAGCACAAACACCCAGTAAATTCTTTGTTGTTTGCCCACTACTCCATAAAAACGAATGAGGCGTAGTACCACCATAGGTTAATACCCCCACGGCTCCGACACAAGTGGCGGAACAGTCATCATCCGTAACACCTTGAACAAAACCACCAAACACAGGAGCTGTAGCAATATTATAACCAATAATCACGTAATTTGTAGATGGATCTGGATCACCCAAATCAGTTAGGATCAAAATTCCACCGCCATCGCACAACCCGGTAACAGCGGATAAACCTTGACAACATCCCGATCCAATAGGATCCCAATAATAACTATAGGGACCTACACCTCCAGAAGCAATAGCAGTTGCAGTTCCATCACACATCCCGAAACAAGAAATACCAGTAGTGGTAATTACTCCAGTTAAATTTGACGGAGGAGGAATAATTATCGTTACCGCAACCGAGTTCCCTCCAGATATTGGACACGCATTATCTCTCGCTTGAAAAGTAATAATATTATTGGTATTCATTCCAGCAGGCACGGTCCAACAAACGGTAGCGGTAGTAGGATTAATCCCCGTAATAGTAGTAATTGAACCTGGTAAAGCATTACCTGCATTGGTAGTCACCACCACAGTATCTAATACATCCACATCTGTAAAAATCACATCAAAACAAAATTGATCACCCACCTGAGCAGTAATTTCTAATGGGTTTGAATGAACCACAGTACCCACGGTATTCACAATATTTTGAACCGAAGTAGGTGCAGTTGGGATGGTATTTGTAAATCCTGAAATAGTACAATCCAGGACTACAAATTGAATATCACGTAAAACGGTCCCGATAATTTGACCCGCCCCATTATATTCAGTTACTTCGACAACGACAACAAAACTTCCTGTTAATGTTGGTGTGAAATTTAACTCACCCGATTGACTATTAATGGTAATTCCAGGAAATGGTAATAAAGCTGAATAACCAGGTATGTATGGCACATTTACTCCTCCAGAATTCTTTCTTGCAGATACCAAACTATAACTCAAACTATCTCCATCATTTTCAACTACTCCGTAATTATAATTTACCGCCTGATTGTTACACACATATGGAATTGGGTCAGCAGTATACTCCGGAGAGCTATTATTAGGATATAAAATAGAATTCAATGTAGCCTCGAAATAATAACCTTGACTTAAAGGATTGCTCAGGTTAATAATTGCATTATTTCTACAACAACTATTATAGGAAAAAGTATACTCAGTACAATGAGTAGTCAGCTGAATTAATCCCTGATACACGTACTTTTCCATCCCCGGCAAAGAACCTCCACTACAAGAACTTTGACTAATCATCGCATCGCAAATTTGCGAAACCTCCTCCCCAAAAGGAGCTTGAAGCACCATATTTATAGGTGCTGGCTGAATAGACAAACAAGAACCTACCACATTCACCTGAGGACTAGGTGGCGCCCCAAGGGTGGCTTCACAATCTCGATACAAAGTCAATGTAACCAAAAAGGAATCATTGCCTAAATGCTCATAGGTGATTTCACCACCAGAAATATGAGTGGCCAAAACATTAGAAGGGAGAAGCCAAGTTCCTAAAGCGACAAGTAAAATGAGTATAATTCTTTTCATGAGGTATGGATAGGTGTACGTTTATCTAATTAATTTCCCGTGGTTTATAGCGTAGTATAACAAAGACAAAGACGTAACAATAGTGTACGGGGTTGCCATTATTACCATCGGGCTAAAATACACGGAAATTTTGTTAATAAAAATTTTTTTCTAACCGATTAAATCACCGGCAGAATTCGCGTCTGAACCCCGCAACTCACTTAACTCACCATTTTCGTTTTCAGCCATTAACAACATCCCTTCAGATACCACTCCACGAATTTTTCGGGGAGGCAAATTCATCAAAACAGTCACCTGTTTATTAACAATTTGCTCGGGTGTAAAATGCTCCGCAATCCCTGAAACGATGGTTCTTATATCTATTCCAGTATCTACTTTCAATTTTAATAATTTATCCGTTTTCTTCACCTTTTCGGCTTCTAAAACGGTACCCATTCGAATATCCATTTTTTGAAAATCTTCAAAAGTGATATTCTCCTTAGGCTCTAAAACCGGTTTGACTTTGGCGGCTTTTTCTTTTTCTGCTTTACGAATATTTAATTTTTCTACCTGCTTTTCAATTTGCTCCTCTTCAATTTTGGCAAATAACAAACTTGGTTTTTCAATTTGTTGGCCAGCAGCCAATAAATCCGATTTACCTGCATGGGACCAATCCAATTCTGGCTGTCCCAAAAACTGGTTTAATTTACCACAAGTATTGGGTAAGAACGGACGTAAAACAATCGCTAAATTAGCCACAATTTGATTGGAAATATGCAAGATCGTTTCCACACGAATCGGGTCGGTTTTAGCCAGTTTCCAAGGCTCCGTATCCGCAAGGTATTTATTACCTAAACGTGCCATAGTCATAGCTGCAGCTAAACCATCTCTATATTTATGTGCTTTAATTTTTTCCGCAATTCGGGTTGGGATCGCTCCCATTTCATCCATTACCTTTTTATCAATCTCAGCCAATTCACCCAAAGCAGGCATGGTCCCTTCGTAGTATTTTTGAGTCAATACTAACGAACGGTTGACAAAATTCCCTAGGATAGCCACCAGCTCATTATTCACACGGCTTTGGTAATCTTTCCAGGTAAACTCACTGTCTTTATTTTCTGGGGCGATGGAAGTTAACACGTATCTTAGTTCATCTTCTTTTCCCTCAAAATCGGCAATGTACTCATGTAACCAAACGGCCCATTCTCTAGACGTGGAAATTTTATCTCCTTCTAAATTCAAGAACTCATTTGCAGGAACATTAAAGGGTAAATTAAACTCGCCATGTGCTCTTAGAAGAATAGGGAAAATAATGGCATGAAACACAATATTATCCTTTGCAATAAAATGCGTTAAATGAGTATTCTCATCTTTTTTCCAGTAATCTTTCCAATTCTTTCCATTATCGGCCGCCCATTGTTTGGTGGCTGAAACATACCCAATTGGCGCATCCAACCACACGTATAAAACTTTCCCATCTGCACCTTTTAACGGTACGGGCACCCCCCAATCTAGGTCACGAGTCATTGCACGAGCACCTAATCCACCGTCAATCCAACTCATGCATTGGCCCTGAACTTGGTTCCGCCATTGCGCAGGGATATGTTGATCTACCCCATCTAATTTACCGGTAGTAATCCATTCTTTCAACCATTGTTCATCCCGATTCATTGGTAAAAACCAGTGTTTCGTAGTTCTCATTTCCGGAGATTTCCCCGATAAGGTAGATTTTGGATTAATCAATTCGGTTGGACTTAAAGCCGAACCACATTTTTCACATTGATCGCCATACGCATTATCATTGGCACACTTTGGACACGTACCGGTTACATACCTATCGGCTAAAAACTGATGGTATTCCTCATCGTAAAACTGTTCTGATTCTTCTACTTCAAAAACATTATTCTCTTCCAATTTCAAAAAGAATTCGGAAGCTGTTTCATGGTGTAGTTTCGAAGAGGTACGATGGTAAATATCGAAATCAATACCAAAATCAGCAAATGCCTTTTTATTGATCTCATGGTATTTATCTACAATTTCTTGCGGTGTGATCCCTTCTTTTTTAGCCCGAAGGGTAATAGCCGCACCATGCTCATCTGAACCACATACAAAAACCACATCTTCGTTACACATTCGAAGAAACTTCACGTAAATATCGGCCGGTAAATAAGCCCCAGCGATATGTCCAATATGAAGCGGTCCGTTTGCGTATGGCAAGGCCGATGTTACAAGATGTCTTTTTGGATTTGTAGTCATTTCAGATAATTATTTAGCTTGCAAATATAGCAATTACATAGGACTGTAAACGCCCATTTTTAGTGGCAAAGTACACTCCCTAAATCCCAATACTTCCTTAAGAATTGTTAGGGGAAGGATACCATTCCATATATCTCACCGTTATTTGTTTAAAACTATTGAAACGACCATTGTTTTGGGACGATTTGATCGTGAAATTTGCAGTGTATTATAAAGTATCATTATGACATCTAAGTTTTTATCGCAAGGATTATTTATCGCAGTAATAGGCGCCAGTATAACCTCTTGTGTCCCCGCAAAAAAGGTAAGTGAAATCACCGACAACTATGAGAAGTGTGAAGAGAACAGAAGTTACCTAGCCGCTGAGAATGCGCGTTTAGATAAATCCAATATGGAAAATGAGTGGAATTTAAAACGTGCAGATGAGAAATTAATTCAATTAACCAAAGACACCGCTAGAACAGGAGAACAATACCGTCAGCTAGATTACCAATACCATCAATTACTAAAAACCAACACGGCTCTTTTAGAAAAACAAGAGGTTTTAAAGTCTGGTTCACAGAGAGAAAACAAGGAGTTGATGGCCCAACTCTTGCAAACCCAAGAGGTTTTACAGGCCAAAGAGGATAGCTTGAAGTTACTGGCGTACGATTTGAATATTCAAAAAGGAGAATTATCTCATTTGAACTCCGACTTAAAAGCACGGGAGGCACGAGTTAAGGAATTGGAAGATTTATTAGCCCAAAAAGATGCGGCAGTCAACCGTCTTAAAAACCAAATCAAAGAAGCTTTAATTGGATTTGAAGACAAAGGAATTACGGTAGAACAGAAAAATGGTCGGGTGTACGTTTCCATGGAAGCGCAATTACTATTTGGAAGTGGAAGCACTGCCGTAGGGTCGGAAGGAAAAAAAGCGGTTGTTCAATTAGCGAAAGCATTGGAAGGACAGGAAGATTTAACGGTTTTAGTGGAGGGCCATACCGATAGCGACAAATTAAGCGGTACCGGGAAATACAAAGACAACTGGGAGCTTTCATCCGAAAGAGCGACATCCATTGTTCGGATCATGTTATCCAGTAGCGAACTCGACCCAAGCACACTTACAGCTGCAGGAAGGGGCGAGTTTAGTCCAATTGCGGATAACGATTCCCCAGAAGGAAAAGCAATAAATCGAAGAATCGAAGTGATTTTAACCCCTAACTTGGATAAACTATTTGAGATTTTGGAAGAAGGCAGTACCGATCCTCGGGCAGAACACTAAGATAGTCCATTGATTTTGTGAAAAATATTAACGCTTATTTAGGTTCTCCGAAAGGTACGAAATAGTAATTTCGTATTTCGAAATGGAGACTCCTGAACGCATCAAAGAAATTGTACGCCACCTGCCCAAAAAGCCAGGTGTATATCGATTTTATGACAAAGATCGAAAAATCCTATATGTAGGGAAAGCGAAATATTTGAAGAATCGGGTGTCTTCGTATTTCAATAAAATCAAGTACGAAAACCACAAAACGAAACTGTTAGTTCGGAAGATTGATCACATCGAATACATTGTGGTTGACACGGAATACGAAGCGCTTCTTTTAGAGAATTCTCTAATCAAAAAACATCAACCGCACTACAATGTAGCCCTTCGTGATGACAAAACCTATCCTTGGATCTGTATCAAAAAAGAACCGTTTCCCCGAGTTTTCTCCACCCGAAACGTTATCAAGGATGGTTCCGAATATTACGGTCCCTATGCTTCGGTAAAAATGATGCATACCATTTTGGGTATTATTGGGAAGTTGTATAAACTTCGTACGTGTACGTATAATTTATCACAATCCAATATCGCAAAGAAGAAATACCGTTTGTGTTTAGAGTATCATATTGGTAATTGTTTGGGCGGATGTGAAAACAAGCAATCGGAACATGATTACGACAAAAGCATCGCTGAGATTCGTCATATTTTAAAAGGAAACCTGGGGGATTTAACCAAGGACCTGAAACAAACCATGTCTGGTTATGCCGAAAATTTGGAGTTTGAAAAAGCGCATGAATTAAAAGACCGTATTGGACTACTGGAAAACTACCAAGCCAAATCGACCGTAGTGAATTACAAAATTCATGACGTGGACGTGTATAGCATTGTATCGGATAGCTATGGCGGGTATGTGAATTTCATGAAGATTAATAGTGGTGCAGTCGTTCAACTTCATACCCTAGAAATAAAGAAAAAACTAGAAGAAACAGACGAAGAGTTATTGGCAATGGGCATTGCCGAAATTCGTCAGAAATTTAAAAGCACCTCTCAGGAAATTTACTTATCGCAACCCATTGATATACCGATCGAAAACGCACACATTTCGGTACCGAAAATTGGAGATAAGAAAAAGTTAATAGATATGTCTTTACGTAACGCGAAGTACTACATGATGGATCGTTACAAAGCCATGGAAAAAGTAGATCCAGAAGCCCACTCAAAAAGGGTAATGGCGCAGATTCAAAAGGATATTCGTTTAACCGAACTCCCTATCCATATTGAGTGTTTTGATAACTCAAATATTCAGGGCGAGTTTCCGGTCGCTGCTTGTGTGGTTTTCAAAAATGCCAAACCATCAAAAAAGGATTACCGTCACTTTAATATCAAAACCGTAGTGGGGCCAGATGATTATGCATCTATGGAGGAAGTCGTGGAACGAAGATACAGTCGTTTATTACGAGAAGGGGAATCACTCCCCCAGCTCATTGTTATTGATGGTGGAAAGGGACAGTTACACTCTGCTGTTAATAGCCTAGACCGATTAGGGTTAATGGGTAAAATTGCGGTAATAGGCATTGCTAAACGTCTCGAGGAAATTTATTTCCCAGGCGATCCTATTCCTTTGTATTTAGACAAAAGATCGGAAAGCTTAAAGGTCATTCAATCCTTACGAAATGAAGCGCATCGATTTGGCATTACCCACCATCGAAACCAACGAGGTAAGTCTATTGTGAAAAGTGAGCTCCATGAAATAAAAGGTATTGGCCCAAAAACGGCTCAGGAATTACTTTCAAATATTGGATCTGTCAAACGGGTAAAGGAAGCCACCAAAGACGAATTGGCTATCGTTATTGGGGAAGCCAAAGCCCAAATAGTGTGGCAACACTTTCAAGCCTAGTTCTCTGGATCCATTTGCACTACGCAAATCCGCCCCCTTCATTTTGGTATGAACTTTGGACACAGACCTGTTCCAATGTACTAAAAAACAATCGAATGAAAATCCTATTCTACGCTTCTATGTTATCCCTTCTGTTCCTTTCATGTTCCCCAAGGATACTTCGAGTTATTCCGCCACATCAACTGGCTAATTTAGAATTAGAGGTACCTAATACCCATGGTTTGAATCCCGGGATGGAAATTCCTTTAAGAGCAACGGTAACCCTCACGAACGGGAAAATTTACAGTACACACCCAAACTCAAACGAGCAACGTTTGTTACTTTGGGATGACTTATTGGTCCAATCAGATAAGGCACAATTCCAGTACCATAACCAGAAACTATTAATAGATCAAAACTTAGTGTATACCGGAAGTCCGGACACCGTAGAAATTTTCTTAAAAATAAATAGTTATCCGAGTAGGTACGATTCAAAAAAAGTAATTGTGGACTACAAAAGTGATTATCATTTTAATGCCAATGGCACCCATGGATACCACGGACAAAATGGATACGAAGGATCAGATTCAAGGGAAGATAAAGACGATGGTTGCCAAGGAGGAGATGGTTCAGACGGCAGAAGTGGCTCCCCAGGCAGGCATGTTACCGCCTATATTACGGACACCATCGTACATGGGGCTAGACTTTTTAAATGTCAATTTGAAACCGAAAACCAAACCCGTAAAACCATGCTATTTGCGAACCATCAAATTACCATTACGGCCAATGGAGGCCATGGCGGAAACGGAGGAGATGGTGGAGATGGCGGAAGACGAAATTCTAATGCGTACTACAAAGGCGGACATGGTGGTAATGCAGGGCACGGAGCATCTGGGGGAAACATCACTCTTTATTTATCCGATTCGGTATATCTACTACAAAATCAATTCCACCTCGAAAGTCGAGCTGGACATCGGGGTAAAGCGGGAAGAACGGGACGAGGAATCCAAAACTCACCGGGCCTAACAGGTTTCTTGATCGATGCCATTCTTTTTCCTAAAAAAGCTGGAACTCCGGGTGCCAATGGTTTTACCGATGGCAAAATTCAGGTACTAAAAATGAAGTAATGCCTATAGCATTTTTAAGATCTCCACGGCACTTGCTCTATTTCTATAATCGTAATCAAACTGCTTGTAAATCACCCAGCCATTTTGATCAATAATAAAAGTTGCTGGTACAGGAAGTCTGGCTTTTGAAGTCCCGTTATTTTCATTAATATCCTTTTGTAACTTGGTATTAATCTTCTTTTGATAGGCTTCCGTTACCGAAAACAAAACATCAAATGACGCACAAATTTCTAAACTTGTATCGGAAATAAAGACGAATTCAGATTGGCTATTTCTCTTAGTTTTCGCTGCGTTAATGGCCAATTCGGGGGATATTACCAAAACAGTCGCTCCTTTTTCTTTCATGGCCGAAAGCGAATTATTAAGTTCGGATAAATAGCGATTACACACCGGACACCATTCACCCCGATAGAACAAAATCACCACGGGACCCGATTTCAATAATTGATTTAATTCCACCCGATTCCCATCCAAATCGGTAGTTACAAAAAGAGGTGCACGCCCCCCTAATTCAATTCCCTGAGGTAATGTTTGCGTGCTATCCATACCGTAATCATAAGGCGACATTTGCGCATGAGTACTTAAAGAATAGACGATTAAAAAACATAGAAGCAAAATCGATTTCATAGCATCTTATTTTTGGTGGCACAGCCACATAAATCCCATATAGATTGTACATGGATCGCACATAGATCAAGGTAGTCAAAACGACTATTTAATTTGATATAGATACAGATTCCAATAGCCTGGATTTTTAGCTGAATCCAAAATTAAATCCAATTGCGGGTTATTTTTTATTTTTGCCGTGGAAATCAGATACTTTCCTTTCAATGCCTTAAAAGCGGCCAAATCATAGTCTAAATTCTCAATTGGGCTTGGGTTTGGATTCATAAAATCCTTCCCCAATTCAGAAGAAAAGGAATAACACCTGGAGCCCCATTCATCGAAATATTTTTCCAATCCAGGATTTTTATCCAGCTCTCCAGAAATCACCTTTCTAAATTGGTATTTATACGCCAATGGATAACTAGGCAAATAACCATCCAGTGTATACAATCCATTAAACTGAGATATAGAAGGATGCAGCCCCACGCTTATTACTTTATTCTCCTTAAATGAGGCTCCCATCGCATTTTTTATTTCATTAAATTGATCAGTCGCAAAAAACTGTTTAAATGTCGGATTTGTCTCTTGGCTAAAAACCTCGTGAAACATTGCGACATTTCCTAATTGGAATAGAATCAACGCCATCGCTAAATATTTACCCCATATCCATTTTTCAGAAATTGCGACTAAACCTAAACCAAATAACAAGTACCAGAACATCGGATGTAAAAAATGAAATCGTTGAAGTTGAATTGGAATTACTGCCATTAGATTCTCTACTACAATCGCAAGACCTTCATAACGTAGCAGTCCGTATAAAATAGATGTAAATATCAAAAACAAAAAAACAGAGATCAACAACTTCACGTGCTTTTTCAAGGCAATACTTATTATGGACACCCATAAAATAGGATATATCATTAGCTCATGTAAACTATGTGCGTGGTACTGTCCCTCCTGAAAGATGGATAGTATCAATCCCCTAGAGGCATCCCAATCACCCATGATCCATTTCATTTCCACCCGATGAGATAAAACACTGGACTGAATCACGAATGTATAGAACAAAGGAATATGACTTAAAATATACATCACTCCAAAAAGCACCATGCCAGAAAAATACAACCCATTTATTTTTTTGGTTCTGAGAATATCATATACCCAAATGAGCCCCAATAAAATGGCTATAAAAAACCCGGAAAGAACTAAAGAAGAATACCAGGGAATAATCCCAATCACAACCCAGTTGAACTTGGAATAATTTGGTTTTCTTAGATTCAAAAAAGCCCACATAACAGCTGGCATTCCAGCTACACTAAGCGTAAAAGACCAAAATGGCAAGCATGAATAAATGAGAGCAACTCCAACAATGATGTATTTGCTGATCCCCTTAGGACTAACAAAGTGATATAGCAACCCAAACATGCCCCAAAAAGCCACTCCCCCCATGATTACCTTATTGGCCACATATCCCCAATACATTCCAAAAACCTGAAACCACAGAAGACTTATGTCATATGTACCAAAAACAGACGACCGAGGAACGCCCCCTAAAATTTGAGGAATATGTGTATCCGGGCTAGAAAAAATCCCGCCATTTTCAAGGACTAATTTCACCCAAACCAAATTAGAATCTAGGTTGTCATGAATTAAAATAGGGGCATCTGTCCCTAAAACAAAATAAGGCAAGAAATAGACCAGTAACAAGATCATTGCTACTCCTAACAGTTGCTGTAATGTGATTTCAGAAATAGGTTTTAGCATGCCAAATTTCTATTCAAAAGAAAATGAATTAATCGCTTTCACAATGAGGTTTTGCTCCTCTTCCAACAGATCAAAATACAAGGGTAATCGAACCAAAGTATCTGCATACCGATCACATTCCATTAAGGCCCTACCATCATGTTTATTTTGATAGAATTCACTTTTATGCAAACTTAAATAATGAAAAACGGATAAAACATCGTGGTCCTTGAGGTACTGTATTAACTGAGAACGTTGCTTTTTACTTTCGCAAACTAAATAAAACATATGTGCATTATTTGTGGCATACTCAGGCACCCTAGGTAACTTGATATTATTAGATCTACACCAATGGGCAAGTTTATTTTGATAGGTATACCAAATCTGGGTTCTACGGGCCTGAATGCCTTCTAAGGACTCTAATTGCGCAAATAAAAATGCCGCTACCATTTCCGAAGGTAGAAACGAAGAACCTACATCTACCCAACCATATTTATCGACCTCACCTTTAAAAAAAGCGGATCTATTCGTCCCTTTTTCCCAAATAATTTCAGCTCGATCATAAAATTGGGCATCGTTGATCGCTAACATTCCACCCTCCCCAGAGATGATGTTTTTGGTTTCATGAAACGAAAAAGCCGCTAAATGACCTATTGTACCCAGAGCTTTTTTCTCTCCTCTTTTATTGATAAAATAACTATCTATGGCTTGGGCCGCATCTTCGACAACAAAAAGCTTGTGTTTTTGAGCTACTTCCATAATGAGGTCCATATCACAAGCTACCCCCGCATAATGTACCGGGACGATGGCCTTGGTTTTGGACGTAATTAAATCTTCAATTTTGGATTCATCCATACCCGGGTGATTGGGTTTACTATCCGCAAAAACAATTTTCGCCCCCCTTAAAACAAATGCATTCGCAGTACTTACAAAGGTATAGGAAGGCATAATCACTTCATCACCCTCTTTAATATTCAATAATATTGCGGCCATTTCAAGCGCATCTGTACAAGAGGTCGTCAACAAACACTTTCCAAACCCAAATTTATGCTCCATCCACTCCTGACACATTCGTGTATATTTTCCATTACCGGATAATTGCCCAGAGTTGACCGCATCATATATATAATGCGTCTCTTTTCCTGTTAAATGAGGTTTGTTAAATGGTATCATTTGCTTTACAAGTGAATTTGAATTAATCGATGTTTACTACTTCAGATACGATATACAATTGACGTCCTTTTACTTCATCAAATATTTTGCCGACATATAAACCAATAATTCCTAGAACAGTTAATATTAAACCACCTAGAAACCAAATTGAAAATACCGTTGTCGTGAATCCAGGAACCTTAATAACGCCCATGAAATAGGCCAAAACATTATAAAGCGCCACTACAAATGAGAAGATAGAAATCGTAAAACCTAATTTCACAATTTGCTTTAAAGGTTTATTACTATTAGATAAAATCACGTCTCCTGCTAAGCTCAAAAGAGTCGCAAAAGAATAGGACGAAGTACCTTCTAAACGTTCTGCATGTTTTACATCAACGGCCGTTGATTTATACCCAAGGTATTGAATTAAAGAAGGGAAAGATCTCGCCCCTTCTTTCATGGCATTAAACTGATGAATCACCTTGGCATTATATATTCCAAAGTTGGCAATACTTCCATCAAATTTTAGTCCGCTTAGATAATTATATGCTTTATAAAAAAACTTGGACATCAACTTCTTACGGAAGCTATCTTTCCTTTGTGTTCTTTTGGCAAAAACAATATCCCAGCCCTCCAACGCCTTATGGTAAAGTTTCGGGATTTCATCTGGACGATCTTGAAGGTCACAATCCATAACAATGACCCATTCGCCTTTTGCATAGCTTAAACCGGCAGTAATAGCATAGTGCTGTCCAAAATTTCGACTTAAATTAACCCCCTTTACTCTCGATTCTTTTTCCGCTTCTTTTGAAATAAAATCCCATGAATTATCAGGAGAACAATCGTTCACTAAAATAATTTCGAAATTGGGCGTAATTTCGCCAACCGAAGCTAGAATACCTGACACCAAGGCACTGACCATTTTTTCGGCTCGATATACGGGTGACACAATAGATATAAGAGGTTTTTCGCTTGACATTACTTTCTGATTAAAAAGGTACTGGAGTGAATTTTATTAATTTGGATTGCAATTGGCGCATAAAAGCCACCTCATTTTCCGATCTACGTTTAGTATACGTTCTGTCCACAATATTAAAGTAGGAGATATTTTCAGGATCCTTAATCTCCGAAACATCTTCAATAATTTGAATATCATTTGCTATTTCGAACTGGGACATTAACGCCCTCTTTTCACCCATAGTAATGGGCGAAAATTGAGGCTTTATTTTCCCTGTTAAATCCTTTGCAGGAGAACCTCCATACACATGATTTTCTTCCATATTAGAAGTAATTACACTTCCTACTAATGCCATGGACTTATTGGCTGCCACAATTGGAGAAACAATACAATGGCCTACAAACCAAACATCATTTCCGATGGTTAATGGGTGGCTACCTTCATAATTACAACCTTCTAAAGGGTCTCCATACCTGATGTGACTCCATAATTGAGAATAAGCACCTATTCCACAATTGTCACCAATGGTAGTCCCTCCAATACTATCAATTAAAGTGCTTTGACCAATCCATGCATTGTGACCAATACTTAAAGGTTTGTAGCCATGAAAATTTGAGTTATGATGAACTTTACAGTAATCACCAATGCTAAAATCATCCATTATTATTTGCACATTTTCGCCAATAAAGGTATTATCCCCAATTTCAATTCTTTTAGCTTTTCCATTCAGTCCTCTAATAGATGCCGAAGGAGCAATTTGAACATTCTCGCCTAAAATAATTTCTTCTGCTTGGATATTAGTCATATTACTCATCTCAAAACTTCAATAAAAGAGTTCATTCAACCCCTCTAAACAAAAATAGCCTTTGTGGCCTATTTCAATGCACCCCATGAATGGAAATCAGGTTTATGTTATCTGAAAGTCCTTAAAATGTCACCGACTTAGCAATGGCTTCAATTTCACGGTAATACTCTCGTTTATTAAACTGAGGTGCAAAGGCATATCCAGAGATACAATAAATCATCCCTTCTTCTTCATTTAAAACAAAATAGGTAACCATTGGCCCACCCATAAAGTCGTTTTCCATACGCCATAAACCATGAAATTCTTTCCCGAAATGACTGTAGTAATCCACTTCTTTTGAGGTGGGCGGGTAATAACGGAATTCTGTAGACATGTAACTACCTTCACTAGGACCAGGAATGTATTTCTTTAATACCATGTCTCGTTGCTTCAACAATGCTGAATCGAAGAACTGTTGTTTGGCAACGTACGCGTACTTTGTAATCAGTAAACCTTGACTAACTTGATGTTGATAACCACCTTTGAGTTTCTCTCTTTCAATTCGAATCCATGCATGGGTTGAATCAATGGTAGCGAGTACGGCTTCTTTGGGAATAAGAGCATCAATACCTAGGTATTTCTTCAATTGACTTTTAATTTTCTTATTCGGATGTGCTTTATATTTAGCGGCCAAACGATTCAGTTCTTTGGTTTGAATAATGCGAATCATTTGTTTCGCATTCTCATTAATCAGTTCCACTACTTCATCTCTTGAGCTCCCTTTAATCCGGATCACCAATTGCCCTTTTGCCCACACATCTTTTCGGTATTCGATTTCTCCTTTCGCAAAACGATTGGTATCCATTTCTACAATCACTACGCTCCGGAAAGTTTCAAAGATTCGTTCAAAATCGGACGGTTTTGTTTGGACTAAATCAAACAAGGCTTCCTCTTGGGGCATTCCATACACAGGAGCTAGAAAATGAGATTTGATAGCGATTCCAATTTGGCCGTTCCATTGACTGTTTGTGCTTACAATGAGTACGTCTCCCGGATTACCAGAAACCGACATAAACATCTGGTTTTTCTCATCCCCATCGCATGACGAGAACAGTACTAAAGCCACGGAAAATACAAAGCCTATAAATTTAAAATATCGCATAGATTTCATTTTAATGATTACACCGTACCTACTATAATTTTCGTGCCAACTTTAAGACTGTTATCTCGCAGGCTGGTGTTCCATCCTTTGATTTTCTCAATGGTCGTCCCTTGTGCTTTCGCAATATCCCAAAGGGTATCACCGGATTTAATTTCGTAATACGTATATTTTGTATCCTTAGAATTCACCACTTTTTTAGGGGGCGGACTTTTAGTTTTGGCGGACGCTTTATATTTACTACTTGGGTAAATAACCAGTTTTTGGCCAATCCGTAATTTATTACTTCTCATACCATTCCATTTCATAATACTGGAAACACTCACATGATATCTATTGGCAATTTTACCTAAATAATCACCCGACCGCACTCGATAAACCACCCGATCTTCACTGAATTTTTTGACTTTCTTACCTTGATTAGGCTTCGTTGTTTTAGCCATGGCATAAATGGTATCTTCATTCTGAACAAACAGCTCTGCTTTTTCATGGGGTAAATACAGAATAGCCGTTTTGTTACTATAAGCCGGAATAAAATTCAATTTATAAGTAGGATTAAAATAAGCGACATCCGCAATTTGCATATCCAAGTTTTTCGCAATTTGCTCAAAATCAATGGCTTTTTGAACATGTACGGTATCCATTTCAAAATAAGTGGATTTAGGCATTACTGGATATAAATTATGAGCCGCCCCATTGTTCATTATATAGTTTACCGCAATAAAAGCCGGTACATACCCTCTTGTTTCTCTCGGTAAATAGGCATACAAGTCCCAATAATTCCCATCGCTAGAACCAGACCTACGCATGGCACGATTTACATTTCCAGGACCACAGTTATACGCTGCCAACGCCAAATCCCATTTGTGATACATTCCGTACAGATACTTTAAATAACGACAAGCGGCATCGGTTGATTTAATCGGATCCATTCGCTCATCCATGTACGAATTTTGATGCAAACCATGCATTTTACCCGTAGCGTACATAAACTGCCACAATCCCACAGCTCCCGCATGCGAACGTGCTTTTGGGTTTAATCCCGATTCAATTACCGCCAAATATTTTAGCTCCAATGGCATCTCATATTTAGCTAGCATCTCCTCCATCATCGGGAAATAATAATGCTGCAACCCTAATAATCGGGCCGTTTGTTTTCTTCGTTTTATGGAATACAATCTAATAAACGCAGCCGTACGATCATTGTACACCAAATCGAATGGCGTTAATTGATCCATCGAGTCTAAAATAGTTGCGTAATGTGCACTATCAAACCGGGGAACACTGTCGGTAGCGTATCCATAAATATTTAAAGACTCTCGATTGGTATCCACTTCACTCATCTCCAAATACGGAATCCGAGCCATGTGATCTAACGTATAAACGACTTCATCGCCTTTATCAATAGCGACCGTCTTCACAAGAACAGAATCATTTTCTTGGGGAGCTGCCTCCAATTCCAATACAGAAAAAACAAATAATATGGTAAAAAGAATATACTTCCTCAAGATCATAAAGTGGTAATTATCAATGAATAAACGCCCTGTTTTCAGGAACGAACACAAGCTACAAAGGTAAACACAGGGACTCCCCTTATCGCGCTGCAAATATTGTTTTTTAACGGCCAAATGTTCAATGAAAATAACGTTAAATTTCCCCTATTAATTGCCCAAGGACTTGGGTATTTTTTAACACGTCCAATTTCGAGTTCCTCGTTAATTTTTCCAGCGAAACTAAAGCCTCCGCCACCTTTAAGTTTTTCTGACTCCGTACTACAAAAACAGGGTGCTGTTTCAAATACATTCCCAAATATTCTTGCTCCGTTTGGCCTGGAGTGGGTACGATTATAGCTGTTTTTCGCAAGGTTACCAAATCCATTAGTGTAGAGTACCCCGACCGACAAATAATTCCATGACTGTGTTGCATCAACCATTTCAATTGGGCTGAATTGGCAAAACCCATGGAATAGATATTTCCATTTTTAACAGTGACTTGGTTTTCCAGCTTCCCGCCTACCATAACCACATCCCGATTCAAAGAAGAGAACTGCTTCACTAAATCTCTTTCAAAATATGAACGCATTGGCTCTGGACCAGAAAGGACCGCCAATACAAAACCCGCTTGAAATGGGAAATTCTTCGGTTTCTGTTCGCTCAAGCTAGCCCCCATTCTACTCAGGATACCGGTATATTTAGGAGTAATTCCCTTTACCTCTGAATGGCCTAATTTACCGGACAGATTAATTAGTCCCCCATTATCGGGTACCCAAACATCGTCAAAATTAGACAACATTTGCCTCACTCTAGAACAAACAAAAGCCTCAAAAAAAGGAACAATTACCCGAACCTGATGGGTCAGAATAATCGATTTTATTTTCCGGGAATACATCCCATATCGGTTATCGGAAATTACCACATCCAGCTGCAACTCCGGTATCCAGTTGGCCAGTACCTTATTTTCTTTTTTTATCGCTTTCAGGATTTTGGGAACCAGCCTAATCATATGCCACAGGAACATAAAACCAGCTTTGGGATAAGTAATTTGATAACTCGGTAAATCTCGAACGGATAAATCGGGATATTGCGATTCCAAAAACTTTTTTGCGTCCCCATCGGAGGCTAAAAAAACATGGTGACCCTCTGCTAAAAGAGCATCAATAATGGGTACACATCGGGAGGCATGTCCAATCCCCCAGTTTAAGGGTGCTACCAATACGTTTTTCTTCAAATCCAGTTTTTCTGCTTTGTCCAAAAATACTTCATCCCAGGGCTATCTCCCTTCTGCTCACCTCGCTTATTTTTGCACAAAATTTTTTAAGGATGTCGAATAAGAATAAGCTGAACAGATTTGCCGATTGTGCCAAATTTGAAAACGTGATGGAACCTTCATTGAAAGATGTTATTGATGACCAAAATGGCGGTGCTATCCTCCCCCATCCCATCCAAGGGAATTGGCGGAGTGAATTTTATTCCAATGACAATCCTGTGGTTTTAGAATTGGCCTGTGGAGGGGGTGAATATACAGTAGCCTTGGCCCGACAAAATGCCGAGAAAAATTATTTGGGAGTGGATATTAAAGGAGCTCGTTTATGGAAAGGAGCCAAAATCGCTTTGGATGAAGGTTTAGGTAATGCAGGTTTTTTACGTACTCGAATTGATTTTATCACCTCGTTCTTTAAGAAGGATGAAGTAGACGAAATTTGGATTACGTTTCCGGACCCTCAACCCCAAAAAAACCGGGCTCGAAAACGATTAACCGCTCCTATGTTTATTGAACGTTACCGGGAATTTTTAAAACCTGGTGCGGTTATTCATCTGAAACATGACAACGATTTTTTCTTTAATTATACTTTGGAGCAAATTGATGAGTGTGGATATACTTTAGAGTTTTGCTCGCATGATATTTATGCTGAATTAGATAAAGTGGAAGATGAAAAACTAAGAGAGGTATTACAAACCAAAACCTATTATGAGGACAAGTTCTCCGAAATTGGGCATGTAATTAAATACCTCCGTTTTAGAATTTCGTAAGGATGACTACCATTAAATTATCTGAAAAAAACAAAGATTTTTTTGATAGAGTATATCAGGTGGCACGGCTCATCCCGTACGGTAGAGCCACCAGTTACGGAGCAATAGGCAAATACCTGGGCTCTGCCCGTTCGGCTCGAATGGTGGGTTGGGCCATGAACGGATGTACCCAAACGGATAGCGATATCCCTGCACATCGAGTGGTGAATCGATTAGGGGTGCTTTCTGGCAAAAACCATTTTACGACTCCTACGTTAATGCAAGAAAAACTGGAAGCCGAAGGAATTCAAGTTAAGGACGACCAAATTGTTGGTTTTAAGAATGTTTTCTGGGACCCAGAGATAGCGTTAGCTATTGATAACTGTTAAAATCACCCGTTCAATAATTAAACCCCTATTCAAAAGTTAATCCTATTTTTGAAATAGAATTACTGCTAAACTATGCTTCATAATTTCAAGGACTGTTACTCGCACTTTACCGTCATTGTTCTTCTTGTTCTTTTTGCAATTGGAAACACCACCCCCTGCATTGGCCAAGTTGATTCCTTGCTTCAAGAATTAAACACGACCTCTGATGACTCCTTAAAATATGATGTCCTGGTCAAGCTAGCCATCGAACTAGAGCCATCTAACTCAGACTCCAGCTTCAAGTACTACCATGCAGCGGCCAATCTCACCCAAGGTAATAATTGGCATAAAAAAACAGGGAATGTATATTACAATATGGGAATGTTTACCCATTACACTCTTTGGTCGGATACATGTATTCAATTGGTTCGAAAGGCAGCGTATTGGTACCGTAAAGCCAATTACCCTTTGGGAGTATTAAATTGTCAGTTTACGGAAGGTACGTATTGGATGAATTTTGAAATATTAGATAGTGCCATTACCAATCTTGAGAAGGCCGCTACCTATGGACAAGAAATAAATGACACCCTTTATTTACACAAAATATACAACAACTTAGGACTCGCATATCAATATACCGGGCAATTGGAAAAGGCAATTGCATATATGCTTCTTTCTATTCAGGAAAAGAAAAAATACACGCCAAACAGGCTGGCTTCTGCATTCATAAACCTTGGCGTTAATTATTTAAATACATCCAATAGTACGGAGGCCATTTATTATTTCAAAAAAGGATATGAGGAAAGTGTGAAATTAGAATATCAATTAGGTATGGGACTTTCACTTAAAAATACGGGAGATGCATTTGCACAAGACCACCTATTGGATAGCACTTTTTATTATTACAAAAAGGCAAAATCCGTATTTGTTCAAATGAATGACTCCAACCATATTTCACGGTATTATATGTCGACAAGTGAAGTTTTGGCCAATCAAGGACTTACTCAACAAGCAGCAGATAGTTTAGAAATGGCTATTGCTTATTTTCCTTCCAACGGGAGTCCTCGATTAAAAATTCACACCTTAATTACGCAATGTAATTTCAAGTTATCTGATTCCCCGAATTCATTGGAGCTTACGAAAATTGAAGAAATGGCATTAGAAGCCTATCAGTTATCTCAGAAAACGGGTTTAATTCAGGAGACGGCCAGAGCATCAAAGTTGCTATTTAGCGTGTATTCGATGACCCGTAAAAATGGCCTAGCCGTGCAATATGGAGAAACCTATATGCGTATTAATGACTCCCTTTTCAATGAGCAACAGTCGGAAGCACTGGCTGAGCAAAGAACCAAATTTGAGACCGAAAAAAAAGAAATTGAAATTGATTTTTTAAATAAAGAGAATCAGTTAAAATCGATTGAACTGGCGCAAAATGCCCAACTTCAAGAAAAGCAACAAACCATTATCTACTTACTCGTTTTTGGCGTTATTATTACCCTCGTGTTTATCGGAATAGTTTTCAAACTCTATTCCAAACAACAACGCACGAACCATGTTTTAATTCAAAAAAACACACTCATTCAAAAGCAAAATTCGGAAAAAGAGATTCTTTTAAAAGAAATTCATCATCGCGTAAAGAACAACCTCCAAATTATTTGGAGCTTGCTTGATTTGCAATCCCATAGCATAGATGATCCAGGCGTTAAATTGGCTATTACGGATGGTAAGAACCGAATTAATTCCATGTCTATGATCCACCAAATGCTCTATCAAAATGACGATGCTGGGAATATTCAATTCAAAGATTATTTACACCAACTTATTCTTCAAATAAAAAGCACGTTTACAAACGCTTCCGATACCGAAATAATTTTAAATGTGCCCGAAGGATTACAGTTTGACATGGATACCTCTATCCCTCTTGGGTTGATTATCAATGAAATAATCACGAATGCGTTTAAATATGCATTTACCAATCACCCTTCCAAAATTATTCGAGTAGAAGTAATATCTCTTGGATCCAATCAATTCCAGCTTAAAATAAGTGATAATGGCGTTGGGTTTCCAGAAAACTTCGATATTACAAAATCAAAAAGTTTAGGTTTACGATTGGTAAAGAACCTCAGTAAACAACTCAAAGGAAACCTGGAAATAGAAAGTGAAAACGGAACCACGTTTATCATCCATTTCAAAGGCAAAACATTCAAATTAGAAAACTAGATGGAAAAAGTAAAAATTCTAATCGTTGAGGATGAAATGGTAATCTCCATGAATTTGGTTTCCATTTTAGAATCCTTGGACTATGATGTACTTGAACCTGCGGCCACTTTTGAAGAAGCCTTAGAAGTTTTAGCCACCGATAAACCAGATATTGCGCTTTTAGATATTGAACTAGGAGAAGTAAAAAACGGAATAGACATTGCCCGGATATTGAATGACAAATATAAAATTCCGTTCATTTTTCTAACCTCAAACGCTGATTCTCATACCTTAAACGAAGCCAAAGAGACCCACCCTGCATCCTATTTGGTCAAACCATTTAATCAAGACGATTTATTTACATCGATAGAAATAGCCATTCATAATTACCGTAAAATAAGATCAACGACATCCAACTTTCCAAAAATTATCGAAGACTCATTCTTCGTAAAGAACAAAAACATGTTCTACAAAGTTCGATTTAATGAGATTCTATACCTAAAAAGTGATCATGTTTACATCGAATTACATACCATCCATCAGAAGAAGCATTTGATTCGGGGTAGTCTTACTTCATTTACAGAACGGCTCCCCAAAAACTTTTTTCGTACCCATAGAAGTTATGTCGTTAACCTAGATTTTTTAGAGGCCATCAATTCCATTAGCGTTATCATCAAAGGTGAAAACGTTCCTATTGGCAAAACATTCAGAACGGCATTAATGAATCAAGTACATATTGAGTAACCATTTCCCCAATGTAATATGAGAAAAAACCCAATTAACTCCCAATTTCCCATATTCTATTACTTCAGAACAAAAAATGCCGTATTCAGAACATTTATTTTGGTAACAACCTAAAGTTCATGTTGTTTTGTTCCATCTAAACAAAACACCATGAAAAAACTATTACTATTCGGACTCCTCCTCTTTTTCGGTTTAATCTCTAACCTTCAAGTAAAGGCCCAAGGCACCACTGTCTCCAACCCAATTGTTATTAATAGCTTTCCACATACTGAAACTAACTTTAATTCAGAGTTAGGTGCATCGATTGTAGTTCCCGGTTGTGCGACTGCATGTTGTTCCACTTTTGTATTCAAAGTGACAATACCCGTTAATGGAACCTTACGGGCACAGATGACCAACTTCCAACCCTTAGCAGGCTCCATTATTGCATTTACATCAACGATAACAAACCCTACAACAGCCAATGATCTAACACATTACAACGTCCAAGGTAATTTTTGTGGGTTTAGAGACACGCTTAGAATAAGCAACCTCTCCGCAGGAGACGTTTATTACATCACCGTTTTCAACAATAACCAACAATCTGGTAATACTAGTAATATTAGCGATATCACTTTCGAATTTATACCAGGTTGTGCTCCATTAACCGTTCCTTCCATTGTGAATTTTGATACCTTAGAATACAATAGCCAAAGGGATACTACGAATTTTTATGTAACGAACAACAGACCATTGGATGTAATCATTGACACTTCCAATATGGTTCTATCCGGTACTAACGCTTCCGAATTCACTATCATTCCTCTTTCCAGCACCTCTATTACAGTTGGAGATTCCATATTGATTCAAGCAATTTTCACCCCTACCAATGGCGGATTGCGAACAGCATCCCTTGAGATTCCATTTGCAGACAATAGTTGTAACACCAGTAACACTATACCGTTTCAAGGCCTAGGAGCTGAACCCGAAATCAAGATTCTTGGAAATTCTGTATCCATATCTAATAATGATTTAACCCCATCCACTTCCAACTATACTAATATGGGGAGTATAGTTACCCATACGGGTTCCCTATCCAAAGAGTATTTTATTACCAATATAGGGACAGATACATTAGAGTTAACGGGTAGTCCTTTGGTTCAACTTACTGGAAACGCTCAATTTGTAGTTACCACCCCACCAAGTAACCAAGTTCTTCCAGGCGACACCACTTCATTCATTATTACCTTCACCCCCACAACCGATGGATTGGCGAGCACCGATATTTCCATCATAAATAACGATGCCACCAAGTCCCCATTTACCTTTAGGGTAGAAGCTACAGGAACCGAAAGAAACGGACTCCACTTTGATGGTTCAAACGATTATGTTACCATAAATAATGTGGCCACATCCATGAATGGAGTTACTACTTGGAGTATTGAAAGCTGGATTAAAGCCGACCCATCTCAAACCGGTAACGACCATATTATTAGTTCGAATACCACCGGTACTGGAACCCTATTTCTATTTAGAGTGGATGATGGTATTCTTAGCTTTTATGACGGAAGTAACAGCCATTTAGGAGGGAACATAGACTTACGTGACGATACTTGGCACCATGTGGCCACTACCTATAATAATGGTTTGATCAAAATGTATATTGACGGTGATTTGGTAAACGAATCCACGGGTGCAACCATATCTTTCGCTTCCAATAACAGATGGAGTTTAGGTCAAGAATACGATGGCAGTTCAAAAAGTGAATTTTTTAAAGGAGCACTAAACGATGTACGTATTTGGAATACCGTAAAAACTGACCAAGAAATTGCAGACCACAAATACTGTGAGATTTCAAGTCCAGAAACAGTTACCGACTTGGTTGCTTATTACACTATGAACCAAGGAGTTTCAAATGGGAGTAACACCACCATTTCGTCATTGATTGATGTTTCCAGTAATGCGTATCATGGAGTGCTAACTAGTTTTGCTAAAACGGGAACCACTTCCAACTTTGTACCTGCCATTAATGTAGGTGTTAATTGTAATTCGGTAAGTGTAACTATCTGTGATAACAGCACTTATTCTGTTGGGGGTAATTCATACACTACTTCTGGTGTACATATTGATACACTTACCAGTTCTCAAAATCAAGATAGCATTGTATACTTAGATCTTAATCTAGCCTATACCAATCAACTGGTGGATACCATTCTTGATTTTTCTACTTGCGAAAACGCTAATACCACTCAATATACTGCTTCTACGGATTATGTATCCTACGCTAATTTTAACAAAGCAAATGCGAACTGGATTGAATGTAATAGTCTCGTTCCATCATTGATCAATACCAATCGATCCGTATTTACTTGGATGAAGAAGGCAACCACTGTTTCAAGTAGTTCACAGTATATAGTATCCATGAATACCTCAGGTACTGGAAACATTTGTTTGTTAGGTGTAGGCACAAACGAAAAACTTCTCGTTTATGATGGGTCAAATGCAAGATACGGGACTACAATTATTACCGATGGAAATTGGCATTATGTGGGGTACACATACGATGAAGCAACAAACGAAACTAAAATGTACGTAGATGGCGTGTTAGAAAACACCTATACCAATAGCCAATCTATTACCGCTACTACCGACCGTATTTCGTTTGGTCAAGAATTTGACGGATCTAGTACGGGAAACTACTTTGATGGAATTTTAACAGAATTATCCATATGGAATGAAGTTTTAACCATTGCTGACATTACCATGATTAAAGATTCTGTAATTTCTAGCTCACATCCTAAATATGTAAACCTTCAAGGGTACTATCCTATGATCGGAGATTGTGGGGCAGACCTTAAGATGATAAAGGATTTTAGCGCTAACGGGAATGACGGAAATGCAACATCAAGCAGTATTCAAATTATAAACCAATTAGAACGCTTAACAGGTTTTAATGCTACAAGTCATTATGCTAAAAACTGGTTGAAAAATGGCTCTGTAATATCTACAGGGAATAACTTAAGCTTATTGCATCAAGCGAGTAATTCAGGAATGTACGAATTGAAATTAAAAAGAGGTTTCTTTGCCATTTCCGATTCATTCAATGTAACGATAACGGCTTTACCGGTTATTACGCAACAACCTTTAAACACTACGACTCCAGTAGGGAGCACTGCAGTATTTTCAGTAACTGCTAGCGGAGGACCATATAATTATCAATGGAGGCGACTAGGAGAAGGAAATACATTTATTAGTAAAACTACATCCGATGGTATTGGTGATGATCAAGTCAATAGTGTTTACCAAAATAGTACAGGAATTTATCTAGCTACAAAAAATGGACTCTCTATTTCAACAGATGGTGGAAATACCTATACTAATAAAACTACTTCTGACGGCTTAGGACATAATGTATGTAACGATGTATTTGAAGTGAACGGAATAATTTATGTGGCAACTCAAGGTGGCCTTTCCATTTCCACAAATGGAGGAGCATCATTTTCGAATAAAACAACTACAGATGGATTATTAAGTAATAATTGCAAGAGTATTTCGATTTATAACAACACCATTTATGTAGCAATTAACGGAGGATTATCCTTTACAACCGATGGCGGGAACACCTTTACGAATAAAAATACTATAAACGGTATCGGGGCTGGTAGTATCCATTCTGTATTCGTAAATGCTAATGGGGTTTACTTGACTAGTACCTGGCTAGGGGCTCCTGGAGGACTTTCAGTTTCAACAGATGGAGGAGCTTCATTTACACATACGTACTCTTCAGGTGGTTCGGGGTTTCCATCTTTCTATGGGGTTGTTGAAAGTAATGGCATCATCTATGTCGCCACGAATTTTGGCTTGGCCACTTCTTCAGATGGCGGAACCACATTTACTAACTTTACAATTGCAAATGGGATAGGTGGTTCTATATGTAAAGATGTTATTGTTGATCAAGGAACAATCTATTTAGCTTCTTCGAATGGGGTTTCTACCTCAACCGATGGCGGAACTACATTTACTAATAAAACGACTGCAGATGGATTAGCCGATAATGAATGTTTGGGCATTTTCCGTGGAACGAAAGGATTATTTGTAGCAACCAAAGGAGGGGTTTCAAATTTGGAATCAAGTATAGAAATTCCCGGAGAAACTTCCAGTATTTTAACGCTTACCAACGTTGTTACAGCTCAAGATTTAAATGAATATTTTGTTAATATAACCTCTCAAGGCACTAGTTGTTCCGTTAGTTCAGATACCGCTATATTATATCTAGGAGCAGCTATTCTTACCGTTTCAATTACTAACGATGCAAACGTAACCTGTAATGGATCTGCAAACGGTGGAGCTACCGCTTCCGGATTGAACGGGACAACTCCTTACACTTACGCTTGGAATAATGGAGTAACAACAGCGACAATTTCTGGCTTGAATGCTGGGGCTTATACAGTAACTGTAACAGATGGTTTAGGAGATACTAGTTCTACAACAATTTCCATTACTGAACCTAATATTCTTGAGGCAAACCCAATAATTGCTACCAACATCAGCACAGCGGGATCTTCAGATGGGTCTGCTACAGCATCATCTACCGGAGGAACAACCCCATATACCTATTTATGGAGCAATGGAGGAACTACTACAAACATTTCCAGCCTTTCGGCAGGAACATATACGGTAACGGTAACCGATGCCGGTGGCTGTGTAGATAATGAATCAGTTACCTTTATTACACCAGTTGCGCCAACACCGGGTGTTATTGTTATCACTGAAATTAGCTACAATCCACCAGAAGCTGGAACAGATTCAACGGAGTTCATCGAATTACATAATACGAGTTCCTCCCCGATAAGCCTTTTAGGATGCACATTCACAAGTGGAGTGGTATACACCTTTCCAGATGTTACAATTAATGCAGGGGGATACCTAGTGGTTGCTGTCGATTCAGCAGCCATAAACAATCGATATGGAATAACCAGCTATCAATGGACTGGTGGTGGATTAAGTAATGGAGGCGAATCCATTACTCTTAAGGATGCTTCCAATAACTTAATTGATTCTCTTAGGTATGACGATGTTTCACCTTGGCCCACTGATCCTGATGCGGGTGGCTCCACACTTGTTTTATGTGATCCAAGTTCAGACAATACTATTGGCTCCAACTGGAGTGCTTCAACATCTATTGTTTCAGGAATAATTATTAATACTAAGCAAGTATATGGTTCCCCAGGAACTGCTAACACATGTGTCTCAAACTTTATGGCCAATATAAGTGTTGACGCAAACGTTACCTGTAACGGATTAGCAAATGGTGGTGCAACCGCTTCCATTACTGGGGGTACAACTCCTTATACATACGCTTGGAGTAATTCAGCCACCACTGCATCTATAACGGGTGTTGTAGCAGGGACTTATTCTGTGACCGTTACGGATGCACTAGGCGACACCAATTCCACTTTTGCTACCATCACCCAACCAATCGCCTTAATCGCATCCAGTTCAGTAAGCTCAAACATAGATTGTAATGGATTAAGCAATGGTCAAGTAACTGCCAGTGCAGCAGGCGGCACCAGCCCATTTACATACCAATGGAATACGGGTGGTACCGCAGCTTTAGAAACCGGCTTAGGAGCAGGTACATATTCCGTAACGATCACGGATCAAAATGGATGTACAGATTCTGCTTCAGTGGTAGTCTCCGAACCAATAACATTAATTGCCTCCAGTAGTGTAACGAGTTCGATATCTTGTAATGGAATAACCAACGGACAGGTAACAGCAAGCGCAGCAGGCGGCACAAATCCGTATACTTACCAATGGAATACAGGAGGTTTTGCCGCTTTAGAAACCAATTTAGGTGCAGGTACATATTCGGTAACAATAACCGATCAAAATGGCTGTACCGATAGTGCTTCAGTAATAATCACCGAACCGGATGCATTTGTAGTCTCTAGTTCAGTAACCACAAATATTACGTGTAATGGAATTACCGATGGACAAGTATCCGCCAGTGAAATTGGTGGTACAAGTCCATATACCTACCAATGGAATACGGGTGGAACTGCCGCTTTAGAAACTAATATAGGAGCAGGAACATATAGTGTAACGATCACCGATCAAAATGGGTGTACCGATTCCGCCTCCGTGCTTGTTTCCGAACCAATAACATTAATTTCCTCTTCATCCGTAACGAGTTCGATATCTTGTAATGGCGTATCCAACGGTCAAGTAACCGCGAGTGAAACAGGCGGTACAAGTCCGTTTACCTACCAGTGGAATACCGGGGGATTTGCCGCTTTAGAAACTAGTGTACCCGCAGGAACATATTCCGTAACGATCACTGATCAGAATGGATGTACAGATTC